>CAXUIQ010000114.1:0-9533 GCA_964250815.1 uncultured Acetobacteraceae bacterium | reverse complement strand
TGCATAGGCTTCGGGCAGCCTGAACACGACGGGAGCCGGGCACGACGAGCGAAGCCGTCAGCCCGGGCCGGCCGGTGCCGCCGGAGCCGCGCGGCCCGCGACGCTCCAGGACTGCACGGCTCCGTCAAGGCATGTTGCCTTAGGCTCCAGGGCAAGGCTTGGGGACCCTGGCCCTGCATGCTTCACCAGGCGACTCGTCCAAATTGATTCAAGATGTTCGTCCATCGGGCACCACAAGCCTGTATCGTAACGTTAGAAGAATATCGCCGTCGAAACCACACCTGTTTTGCGTAAGTGGCCGGGCGCAGAGGCTAGTTCCTGTGAGCTTGTCTTCAGCCGCTCTTTAAAGGGCAATAAAGGACCACCGCCGCAGGACGGGGCCTTCGCACGATGCGTCGTCCCATGCACGCTGGATGCAATGCTTTGACCTGCAATGGACAGGATGCTTCACCAGCCCGCGTTTTCAGCGACACGAAATGGTAGGAATGGTGAAGCTGGGGTGAGGGCCGCCCGCAGTGCGGGCCGCCGGGAGGCCGCCAGCCCGCACAAGGACGACGGGACGACGGGCCAGCTTCCGTCGCGGCATCCATCCGGCCCAGCGATGCCACGCGCTGCCGAGCGTTCGAGCGGTTTCCGAGCGGGAATACCTCACGATTCGGTGTGGACATGCCTGGCCTCTTATGGGCAAATGCCGCCCCGGCACTTTCAGGATCAAGGAGCCGTGACAATGGCTTGTGATCGCTTAGAGCTTTTCCGTCCTTGGCGGTTCGACCCTCGGGACATGGCTGTGATGGCGGGTTGGCTCGCCGTCGCGGCGCGGCGCGGCTACGATGCCGTGCTGGGGGTCTGCGACGACGGCACGGAGTGGGTCGGCGTGGCGCCTCCCCAGGTCCGGCCCGGCAACCTGTGGCAGATCATCCCCTCGCCGACGGAGGGCGGCTTCGTCGTGCTCGACCGGCATGGGCAGCCCTGTTTCCAATCCTCGGGCATCCGGGCCGTCCTCCGCTTCGTGGCGCCATTGCCGCCGGGCACGCCGGAACCGCGGCTGATACCCGGCGAACGTGTCCCGTCACTCGCGCCCGACGACGAACCCGACCAGGAGTTGGACGAAAAGCCTGCCGCGCGGCGCGAGCCGACCCTGCACTGAGCGGGGCAGGGTTTGGACGCCGGCAGAACCTGGGCGTCCGCCCGGGAACTGTCTTGGGCGTGTCCGTTCCAGGGAGGTGCAGTCCCGCGGCCCAGGATGCGAGGGGGTGCCGGCCTGCCTCAGCCTTGCGGAACGGTCAGCGCCGGCGCGGCGGCCTGGCGCCGGGCCATGCCGCCCTGCAGGCCGCGGACGGCGTTGTTCAGCTCGGGCCGCCGGGCTGCCGCCGGCTTGGACTCGGTCCGATCCGAAGTCTCGCGCATTTTCTGCCGGTAGCATGCCGCAGCCTCGCCGCGGCTTCGCACGTCCCATTTGTCGAGAATGCTGTGCACGTGGTTCTTGACCGTCGGCACCGCGACCCGCAACCGACGTGCGATCAGCTTGTTCGGCAGTCCGTCCGCCAGGAGCTTGACGACCTCCCGCTCCCGCATCGTCAGCGCGTGGATGCCGGCCCGGACCGCGCGGCCGGTCGAACGGTCGGCGAGGCGGTTGAGCAGAAGCGCGGTGAGCCGGGGCGGGCAGACCACCTCTCCCGCCCCGGCGCGCCGCACGGTGGCGACGAGGTCGCGGACGGAGCTTTCCGGCCCCAGGTAGCCGCAGATCCCGGTGTCCGCCCAGGCCAGGAAGTCCTCGTCCTCGTCCCGCATCGCCAAGACGATCACGCCGATGTTGGCGGCGCGCTCCCGTACTGCGGCGGCGACCGCCATCGCCTCGGGATGGGAAGAATCGATGACAACCAGCCCGGGGTTGGCCTCCCTGACCACGGCTGCAGCGGTCTCCTCGGAGCATGCGCTGAACACCTGGATGTCGTCGCAACCGCGCAGAAGCACCGTCACTGCTTCCCGCAGGAAATGCACATGGCTTATGAAAAGTATGACCATGTTGCCCTCTCGCTGTTCGCCATATCTACGCATCGAAAGTCCGCGTGGGTGCAGACGCTTAACAAAAGTTTATTGCATCGCGTTCACAATCACGCATTGCATTGGTTGGACAGTTATGAATCAAGTTAAAGCACCATCCACTTGCCGTGTGAGTACACTACAGTACGGTCAACACTGTGGGCGTCGGCCAGGGTGTTCCTGTCCAACGATCCAACGCCATTGCAAGGCCTCAGGAATCTCGCGTCCCGTCATTATGGCAGGGATCCCTGCCCATGACACCGGTCGGTGTGATCACAGCGGTAACGAACGTGACTTTCCCATCATGGTGTTGCCGCTTCTCCACAGCCGATGGCATGCAACCCTCGACATGACGAGGAAAGCCGGGCACGAAAGGAAAAAGCATGGCCGGACCTCCTGTCGCCTCGAAGGCTGGCCTGGCGTTGCGGCGAAAACGTGGCCGCAATGCGGGGATCGGATGGCATGGCCGCCACGTCTGCGGCATATCGGTGGAGGGTGACCACCGCGCGGCGCATCACATGGCGTGATCGCGGCCAGGACCGTCGCCATGCAGGGGAACCGGCGCAGGATCGCGGCGCCGGCAAGGAGGGTCCGGTGGACGACGCCCGTGTTCCAGCCCGGCGAGCCTCGCCAGTCGAGCGCCTGATCGAGCGGACCATCTTCGGCAGCCGCTGGCTGCTCGCCCCGTTCTATCTGGGCCTGATCCTCGGCCTTGTGGCGCTGCTGGCGAAGTTCGCGCTGCGCGTCGTCGATCTCCTCGGCCACGTGCTGTCCGGCGGCGCCAACGAGATCACCGTCGGCATCCTGTCCCTGATCGACCTTTCGCTGATGGCCAACCTGGTGCTCATGGTGATCTTCGCCGGCTACGAGAGCTTCATCTCGCGGCTCGACGTGGGCGAAGACGGCGTCCGGCTCGACTGGATGGGCCGGGTCGGCTTCGGCGACCTGAAGCTGAAGCTGCTGGCGTCCATCGTCGCCATCTCGGCGATCCACCTGCTTGAAGGCTTCCTGGATGCGGAACACGAAAGCGACCGCGCCTTGGCCTGGCTCGTGGGCATCCACCTGGCGTTCGTCGCCTCCGCCGTGCTGCTCGCGCTGATGGACCGGCTCTCGGGCCGGGACCATTAGGCCCGGGCCGCCCGTCGGCAGGGCCGCGCAAGGCGGCGGTTGGGGACGCCCCGGGTCAGGCCCGGCCGCCGCCCGCCTCGAAGTCGTCGAGCCTCTTGCAGCGGTGGATCAGGACCGAGCCGGCCCACGCCGCGATGAACACCCCGATGGTGAGGAAGCCGAGGCTGTTGAAGTTGTCGTTCAATGCCCCCGACCGCCTCCCAGAACCAGACGGCATGGCGCTGCCGTTCCGCCCGCTGACGGCCTGGTCCGCCCAGTTCCACCGGATCACCGGCGCCATTTGGGCGTGGATGGTGGTGCGCGGCGACATGCTTGTGGCCGTGGACAAGGTAGTGGTCCGCCTCGCCCCGCTCGCGCCGGGCTGGGCCGGCGTCTCGGCCGGGACACGGCCTGTGGTTCGAGACGGTGGGCAGCGGGCGCTCAATATTCCTAAAAGTGTCACCAACGGCGCATTACGCGGCCCTGGGGCTTCCATTAGAGATTGGAAAGTCGCTGGGGGCGTGTCGGCTCGTCGTTCACGCGCGCTGTGGCTGGAACCGTTGAAGGACCGTCTGCCTCATGCTTCGCAACAGACTGCTCAGAACGACCGGAGTCACATTCGGCTTGCTGGCCATGCTCGGCAACGCGGTGCCTTCGCTTGCCCAAGGGTACGAGCCTCCTGATCAGCCCCTTACCACGGCTCAGAAAATCGAGTTGCTGCGCAAGAAGGTTAAGTACGTTTTCGTGATCTATCATGAAAACGAGTCGTTTGACCATTACTTCGGCACCTTCCCAGGCGCCAACGGCCTGTTCAAGGCGCCGAAGGGCTTCACGCCCGCCGTGAGGACCAGCAGCTTCGTCCAGGAATACCTGGACACCTCGCTCAACGTTGCGCAAATCTCGCCTTTCTTGATGCCGCAGGCCGTGACCACCGCGTCCGGGGCCATCGTGCCGGTCTATCCCGCCGATGAGATCTCGGTCGATCACAGCCACCAGGGCATGGCGAACAGCCTTCATGTCGATCCCGCGACCGGCATCGCGGCGAACGACCGCTACGCGCTGGATCAGGAAGGCCTGACCACCGACGCTTCCGGCAACGTCCTCAAGGCGGACGGCACCGCGCCGACCGCGATCACGCTCGCGCAGAAGCAGAAGGCCGAGACGGACATCGGCCACATCGACTGCGACACCATCCCGTTCATGTGGTCCTGGGCGAGGAAGTTCGTGCTGTTCGACAACTTCCGCCAAACGATCGTCGGGCCGTCAACCCCGAACGCCATCGCGCTCATCGCGGGGCAAGCGGGTGAAACGCAATGGGCGCTGCACAATGACCAAGGCGCGGCCGTCACCTATGCGAACCCGGCCTTCCCATCCGTCCTGGGCGCGAGCTACGGCTCCAACGTCATGCCAAGCACCAGCAACGCATTCGTCCCGCTCGTCGCCGATCCGGGTCCGTTCCCTGGTTCCAACTTGGACCAGAGTCCCGTCAAGCCGCCGTTCAACTTCGACGAGAACCCTGCCAACCCGACGCTGAACCTGACCTTCGCCACCCAGCCGCTGTCGTTCATGGGAGCCAACATCCGCGGCATCATCGCCGCCGACCCGAACCCGCTTGCGGACCTGCTCGACGTGCAGGACGACATCGAGACGATCGCGAGCCATAACCAGGCGGTCAACTGGGGCTGGTTTCAGCAAGGCTTCAACGGAAACGACGCGCCTGACCCGTTCGAGCCGCAGAACTCGACCACGCCGAACCCGGCCAACGACCCGGGGCTGAACACCGGCTACGTCCTGCACCACAACGGACCCCAGTACTTCGGCTACCTGGCCGACAACCCGCAAGTCTTGAGCAACAACCTGCACGGCGCACAAGACTTCTTCCAGGCGGTCGAAGGACGGACCTTGCCTGCCGAGGGCGGCGTGTTCTACCTGCGTGGCGGCTACAACAACAATGACGGCCTGGTGCCGGTCGATCCGACGCCGGCCATCCAGGCGGCGTTCCTGGGCAACGACGACCATCCCGGCTACTCGGACCAGCAGATCTCGGAAGCCTTCGCTGCCAAGGCGATCAGCGACATCGCCAACAGCCCCTATTGGGAAAACAGCGCGATCATCATCTCCTACGACGAGACCGACGGCTTCTACGACCACGTCTCCCCGGAGCGCCGCAGCGTCTTCGCCGACGGCTCGCCTCTTGCTGCCGGCCCGCGCATCCCGACGATCCTGATTTCGCCCTACGCCCGCTCGGGCAAGGTTTCCCACCAGTACAGCGAGCACGGCTCGATCATCAAGTTCATCAACGAGCTGTTCGGCCTTGTGCCGCTCGCCTCGCTGCCGGACGAGGCAAACGCCCGGGCGCTCGGCGCGCAGACGCTGGGCCAGGACAACCTCGGCCCATCGGACGATCCCAGCAACGATGTCGGCGACCTGACGGAAGCGTTCGACTACGGCATCCTCGCAGGACGGAAGGCGCCGCTTCCCAAGTCGATGGCGGTGTTCACGCCGGAGGAGATCGCCACGCTGCCGCACTTGGCGACCCCCAACTATTCGCCCAACGGCTACACCAACGGCGCGTGCGCGGCCATCGGCATCCTCCCGACCGACTTCCCGTCGTTCGATGCCTACCAGCAAGGCCAGCCGATCGACCCCTATCCGGTCGATGTGAACCCGCGTCCGACGCAATCGCCCGGCACGCCCACCTCGGGGACCTGGACCCCCTGACCCCGCCTGGACCGGGGATTCGTCTCCAAGAGCACGGTTGACCACGGAGGGACGGAAGCCCAGCTTCCGTCCCTCTCCATCAGGCGGCACCAAGGACGGCGATGTTCAGGTTGCTCCATGGCTTGCTTCTCGGCGGACTTGCGTCGCTTTCCGGCGCGGCGCACGCCCAGACGCTGACGGCCGTCCGCGCCGCCAACCACCTGAGCTGCGGCACGGTCCAGGAGGCCGACGACTGGAACGGCGCCGACGTCCACGGCAACCTTTCGGCTCTGGGCGGCGAAATCTGCCGCGCCGTCGCAGTCGCGGTCCTCGGCACCCAGGACGGGCTTGCGATCGCGGCTTTCCCTGCGGAGCCGGAAGCGCTGGGTGCGCTGAAGGCGGGCACGATACAGCTTGCGGTCGGGGTCTCGCCATCGGCTTCCAGGGCAGTGCAGTACGGCGTGGGCTTCGGCCCCCCGGTCTTCTACGACACCCAGCGCATCCTGGTGGCCAAGAAGAGCGGGATCACCGGCCTTGCCGGATTGCGCGGCCAACTCGTTTGCGCCCTCGACATGACCCCGCCCGAGCGGACGCTGCGCGACGAGATGACGGCGCGCGGCATCCAGTATGCGCTGATGGCGCATTCCGAGCAGGGCGAGCTGGACGCAGCCGTCGCGGTCCGCCGGTGCGTCGCGGGAACCGCGATGGAAACGCGCCTCGCGCAATCGCGCGCAAACTTCCATGCGCGGACCAGCGACTTCGTCTTCCTCCCGGAGCGCCTCGCCCTCGATCCGGTGGTTCCCGCATACCGCTACGGCGACCAGGCGTTCGGGCTGATCGTTGACTGGGTCGTCGGTGCGTTGATCGAGGCGGAAGCCTTGGGCGTGACCCGGCAGAACGTGGCCGAGGCCGCGAAGCGCGGCGACATGCGCGCCGAGCAGTTGCTGGGCCGTGACTTCGCGACCGCGCAGGCCTTTGGACTGCCGCACGACTGGGCGGCGAAGGTGATCGCTGCGACCGGCAACTACGGCGAGATCTTCCAGCGCACGGTCGGGGGACCATACAACCTGGAGCGGGGACTGAACGGGCTGTGGACCGACGGCGGCCTGATGCGTCCGTTGCCGATGAGGTGACCGCCGTCGAACCCAGGCCGCCCGCCCGGGCGCGAGCCTGCCGGGCGCAAGCCTGGGTGGACCTTGCCGGGTCCGTGGCGATGGACCGGCCGTGCAGCCAGGCCGGCGGGAGTGCCCATCACGGAACAGCCACTATGCGCGATGGCCGCAGGACGGTAGCTACGGGCAAATCGAAGGACCTGGAACGGATGCGCCCGCTCGCCGCCATGCTGCTGACCGCTTCCCTGTCCACATCCGCCCTGGCGCAATCCCGTCCGCACAACGTCGTGCTGTTCGTGGCGGACGGGCTGCGCCCCGGCATGGTCAACGAGCGGACGGCGCCCGCCATGGCGGCGCTGATGGCGCGCGGGGTGCGGTTCACCAACACGCATTCGCTGTTCCCGACCTTCACGACCGCCAACGCTTCCGGCATGGCGACCGGGCACATGCTCGGCGACACCGGCGACTTCAGCAACACGATCTACACCGGCTTCCCCGTGCCCGGCGCCGGCGGCAGCCTGACCCCGTTCCTGGAGAGCGACCCTGTCCTGGGCGACGTGGACGAGCACTTCTCCGGCGACTACCTGAACGAGGAAACCATCCTGCGCGCCGCCCGGGACGCCGGGCTGTCCACGGCCACGATCGGCAAGCTCGGCCCGGCCCTGATCTTCGACCACACCGAGCGCAGCGGGCAGCACACGGTTGTCGTGGACGACTCCACAGGGCGTCCGGGCGGCATCCCGCTGTCCGACGAGCTGAAGCGGCGGCTGTCCGCCGCCGAGCTGCCCTCCCAAGCGCCGACGCGGGGCGAGAACGCCAAGGCGGGCACCAGCACCGTGCCCGGCACGGCCGTGGCCAACGTGGCGCAGCAGGACTTCTTCGCCGACGTGGCGACCAAGGCCGTGCTGCCTTGGTTCAAGGAACGTGGGCAGCCCTTCGTCATGGTGTTCTGGTCGCGCGATCCCGACGGCACGCAGCACAACCAGGGGGACAGCCTTGGCCGCCTCTTGCCGGGCATCAACGGCCCGACCTCGCTCGCCGCGATCCGCAACGCCGACAACGACCTCGCCAAGCTGCTGGACGGCCTCAAGCAGCAAGGCATCGACGGCGACACGGACGTGATCATCACCTCGGACCACGGCTTCTCCACCATCTCCAAGGAAAGCGCGACCAGCTTCGCCGCGACGCAAAGCTACAAGGACGTGCCGGCCAACCTCCTGCCGAACGGCTTCGTCGCCATCGACCTGGCGCACGCGCTGGGGATGGCGCTGCTCGACCCCGACTCGAAGAACGCGCCTGTCGGCCCCGGCTCCTACCCGGTCCGCGGCAACGGCCTGATCGGCGGCGACCCGTCGCATCCCCTGGTCGTCGTCGCCTCCAACGGCGGGTCCGACCTCATCTACCTGCCAACCGGCGACAAGGCGCTGGCGGCCCGGGTCGTCGAGGCCCTGGCGGCGCAGGACTACGCGAGCGGCCTGTTCGTGGACGAAGGCCTCGGCCGCCTGCCCGGGACGCTGCCGCTGTCGGCGGTCGCGCTGCAAGGCACGGCGGTCACGCCCATGCCGGCCATCGCGCTCAACTTCCGCACCTTCGCGCTGGGCTGCGCCGACCCCACCACCTGCGGCGCCGAGGTGGCGGACACCGGCTTGCAGCAGGGCCAGGGGATGCACGGCAGCTTCTCGCGCGCCGACACCCGCAACATCATGGGCGCCGCCGGGCCGAGCTTCCGCGCAGGGTTCGAGGACCCGGCGCCGGCCAGCAACGCCGACATCGGCAAGACGGCCGCGAGCCTGCTGCGCCTGCACATCCCGGACAAGGGCAAGCTGGTCGGCCGTGTCCTGTCCGAAGCCATGCCGGACGGCGCGATGCCGGAGTGGACGCACGGCGAAGTGCGCTCGGAACCGGACAACGCCGGGCACGTGACGGTGGTGCTGACGCAGACGGTCGGCGACACCCGGTACTTCGACGCCGCGGGCTACCCGGGCCGCACGCTCGGGCTTCCCGCGGAAAGCGCTGCCCATTAGGACCGCGCCCGGGCGGCGGGCGGCCCGGACGGGACGGCAGGGGGCGGTCGGGCACCCCGGCTTGCACGGCGCGCAGGGACCGCGGCACCGCGCAGGGCACTCCCGTGAACCCGCCCCGTGCAGCACTCCGCTGCGGCCATGTGCCGGCCAGGCCGCGTGCCGCCATCGCAGCGGACGGCCGCGCCGCGCACCCCCCATGACTTGCGCACGCTGGCCTGGTTCCTGGCCTGCCCGCCGTGCTATCCAAGGGACCAACGCCGAACAACGGCAACGGCGGCGCCGCGCCGGTCCACGAAGGGAGCACGCGACCATGCTGAAGGGCCTGCATCCGCTGATCTCGCCGCCGCTGCTGGCCGTGCTGGCGGAGATGGGCCATGGCGACGAGCTGGCGATCGTCGATGCCAACTTCCCCGCCGCCACCCACGCCCGGCGCCTGATACAAGCCGCGGGCCTTTCGGCGCCCCAGGTGCTGGAAGCGGTGCTGACCCTGCTGCCGCTGGATGACTTCGTCGCCTGCCCCGCCGCGGTCATGACCCCCTCCCAGGGC
>CAXUIQ010000113.1:6701-9610 GCA_964250815.1 uncultured Acetobacteraceae bacterium | reverse complement strand
GCGCCTTGTAGGCCATCTTGCGGCTTTCCGGCACCCAGTAGCCCAGGTACACGTAAGGCAGCCGCTGCGCCCGGGCGCGCTCGATCAGCCACAGGATCGCATAGGTGCCGAGCGACTGCCGCTCGCATTCCGGCGCGAAGAAGCTGTACACCGCCGAAAGCCCGTCGCCGAGCCGGTCGGTGAGGCAGCCGCCGACCAGCCGCTCGCCGGGGCCGCGGAACTCGGTGATGGTGGTCTCGATCGGCGTGTCCTCGATCATGGCGCGGTAGTCGTAGAAGCTCATGGTCGCCATGTCGCCGTCGCTGTGCCGCGCCTGCTGGTAGCGCTGGAACAACTGGAACTGCTCCGCCGTGGCGCGGGCAGGCATGCTGTAGCCCTCCACCGCCGCGTTGGCCCGGATGATGCGGCGCAGGCCGCGGTCGGGCACGAAGGTCGCGACGGGAATCCGGATCGGCACGCAGGCCTGGCAGGACGGGCAGACCGGGGCATAGGCGATGTTGTGGCTGCGGCGGAACCCGGCCCGGGACAGCCGGTCATGCAGGTTGTCGGCGTCCGGCCCGGTGATCTCCGTCACCACCTTGCGCTCGGTCCGGCCCGAGACGTAAGGGCAAGGCAGCGGAGCCGTGGTGTAGAAGAACTGCGGTCGGCGCGGCGGCTTGTAGGTCATGCGTATCCGGATCCCCGGCCCATGTTCCCGAAATCCGCGGGCGCGGTCAACGCCCCCTCCAATGCCCGGGCGCGGACGACGACGAGGCCCGACGCCAGGTCATGCAGCGCCCGGTGGCGCGTGGTCAGCAAGGCCGCCGCCAGCCAAACCATCCCGGCGCCAAGCGTCAGCCACAGCCCGGCGGTGAACAGGACCGCTTGCAGCAGCGACGGCCGGCCCAGATCCTGGTCCCGCCGCACGCATAGGTCCATCATCGCCTGGCCCGGCGTGGCGCTGCCCCCGCCCGCGACGAACAGGATGTGGTAGGCCAGCGGCACGACCGGCAGCAACCCGAGCAACGGCAGCCCCAAGCCCAACGTCAGCAGCCCGAAGCCGACCAGCACCACCCACAGCACCGCGGCGATGCCGCCCGCCAGCAGCAGGTCGATCAGCCAGGCGCACACGCGGCGGAACAGCACTCCGTCCAGCAGCGGGGCTTCGTCGATGGCCTGTCCGGCAGAGTAGGCGCTCATGGGACCAATCCTATGCGATCGGCGACGGAGGCGGGCTTGGGGCCGATGACGATGGATGTGCCATCGCGCCAGCGCGTCATCAAGGACGTGGCCGCATGGCGGAACGGGTTGCCGGACTGCCCGGGCGTCAAGGCGAACAGGCTGCGGTCGAGGTTGTCCAGGTCATAGACCCCGCGATACCCGGCGCCATGCACCGAAGCCCAAGTGTCACCGCGCGTGCTGCCCCGGTACACCGTGGTGTCGTCGCCGGGCTGCACGATCCGGGACGTGGCGAGCCGGCCCAGCACAGGCAACGTTCCGAGCAGCGGATGCGCGAAAACGGCCTGGTGCGCGCGGCCCCAAAGCCAGCCGTCCGGCTGCGGCCCGTAGGCGGCAGAAAGGCCGGCCATCGCAGCCTTCAGCGACTCGGCCAGCATCGGCCCGCAGCCGCCCTCGCACCACCCCGCGCCGCCCGGGGACAGCGCCCGGGCCACCAGGTCCGAACGCGCGCCCACGGCGGCCGCAGGCACGTCGGCGCGGGCCAGCATGGCCGCCTCGAACTCCCGGACCCATGCGTTGAAGATGAGCGGCTGCGGCAGGTCGGGCCGCATGTCGCCGTCCCAACGGGACAGCAGCGACAAGGCGCGCCCGGACGCCTCGTCGGCCGGCCGGGTGGCCAGCAGCGCCGGCAGGACCTGCACGGCGAAGCTGCTGACCGAGTCCACCTGCATGGCGGCGAAGCTCCCCGCGTCGTGCTTCGCCGTCGCCGCCAGCATCTGGCGGATGCGCCGCGCCCGCCAGTCGCCGAACCATTCAGCGCCCATGAACACCGGGAAGTCCGGCCCCGCCACGCGCTCGTTGGCGTTCACCAGCCGCCCGGCCGCGGGCGCGACGATGCGGGGCAGGGCGCTGCCGCCCGCGTAGCCCGTCCAGTCGTGAGCGCCGTCCGCGCCCTCCACCGGCACGGCACCGTCGCCGGCCCGGCGGATCGGCACGCGGCCGGTGGTGAACTGCGCAATGGCCGTACGGTCCGCCGCCAGCAGGTTCTGCACAGGCGACGAGACAAGCTCGGACGCGCGCCCGGCGCCCGCCACGTCCGTCGCGCGGTTGAGCGCCAGCAGCCCGGTCGCCGTGCTGTCCCCCGGCAGGAGGTTGGCCATCGCGACCGCCAGCACCGGGCCGCCCGGCGCGTCAAGGTCGCTGAGCACCGGGCCGTGCCGGGTTTCCCGCACGACCAGCCGCTCGTCCGGCGCGCCGCGCACCCGGATGCGCTCTTCTCGCTCGACAAAAGGTCGAGGGCCGTCCGGGGTCTGGTAGCGTCCGTCCGGGAGCACGGTCTCGACGAACACGTCCTGCGTGTCGGCGCCGGTGGTGGTGAAGGTCCAGGCGATGCGCCCGTTGTGCCCGATGACCAGGAACGGCACGCCCGGCGCCGTGGCGCCCACCAGCACCTCGCCCGGCGTGTCGATCCGCGCCAAGTACCAGATGGCCGGCAAACTGAAGCCGAGATGCGGGTCGCCGGCAAGCAACGGGTGGCCGGTCGTGGTCCGGTTGCCGTCCACCGCCCACTCGTTGCTGGCGGAGCTTGGCCAGGTGAACGGCTCCGGGAAGTCCGGCACCGCCGCGGCGAGGCGGGTCTCGAAGCCGGGCAGGGCGCGGGCGTCCGGACGCGGCGTGTCGTCCTGCGGCGGCCACAGCTCCGACTGCGGGGGGGCGGGCAGGGGGGCGGGGGCCGCGGCCGCCCCCGCAGG
>CAXUIQ010000113.1:0-6691 GCA_964250815.1 uncultured Acetobacteraceae bacterium | reverse complement strand
GGGGGGGGGGGGCGGGGCGGGGGGGGGGGCGGCGGGGGCCCCCCCCCCCCCGCGGGGGGGGGGGGGGGGGGGGGCGCCGCCCCCCCCCCCCCGCGCCAGCTCGGACCGCCAGTTGCCCGACAGGTACAGCCCCATGGTCTTGCCCCACAGCAGGCTGTCCACCGCGGTCCAGGGTTCGGGAGCGCCGAGCGGGACGAACTCCGGCGCCGCAAGCCGGCCGCGCGCCGCGATCCAGGCATTCACGCCCGCCGCGTAGGCGTCCAGCATCGCCCGCGTGTCGGCGTCCAAAGTCGAGAGGTCGGCCTCCGCCCGCATGCGCAGCCCGAGCACCCGCATCGTCCGATCCAGCCGCAGCGTCGCGCTTCCGGCGATCTCGGACAGGCGGCCGGATGCGGCCCGGCGCATCAGCTCCATCTGGAACATGCGGTCGCGGGCATGCACGAAGCCAAGCGCCGCCGCGGCATCGAGGTCCGATGCCGCCGCGATGCGCGGGATGCCATCGTCGTCCAAGGTGATCGCCACCGGCGCCGAAAGGCCGGGGACCCGGCCCTGCATGGCGGTCGGCGGCAAGGACAGCCAGAACAAGGCCGCCACCACGACGCAGGCCAAGGCGAGCAGCCCGAGCAACGCGGCGAACACCGATCCGAGGACGCGGCCCGTCCCGCGCAGCAGGACCCGCCCGACGCCGCGCCGCGGCGGCCGCACCCGGCGCACCCGCGCGCCCTGCCCTCAGTGCAGCCGGGGCGACTTCAAATGGCTGGCTTGGTTGGCCGAGGTCACGGTGACGGCGGCGGTCTTGCTGCCGCGACCGAGCTTGACCTGCACCGGCGTGCCAACCGGGCCGGACGCCCAAACGGCCCGCCACAACCCCGGGAGGTCCGGCACGTCCTCCCCGTTCACCGACAGGATTCGGTCGCCGGTCCGCACCCCGGCCTGGTCCGCCGGCCCGTTGTCCGTGAGGCCCCCGACCACCAGGGCCTGGTCGTCCTCCATGGCATACAAGCCCAGCCACGGCCGGGGCGGCCGGTTGACCCGGCCGTACGACAGCAGATCATCCAGGATGGGGCGCAGCAACTGCACGGGCACGACCATGTTCATGTCCGTCCGCTTGCCGCCCTGGCCCTGCTGCAGCACCAAGGAGCCGATGCCCAGCAGCCGCCCGTCCTGCCCCACCAGCCCGGCGCCGCCCCAGAACGGGTGCGACGGCGCGGTGAAGATGGCGTCGTCGATCAGGTACTCCCAGTAGCCCGCGAACTCCTGCCGCCCGGCCACCTTGGCCGCCACGCACTGCCGGCGCCCGCCGGCGGCGGCGAAGATCACCGGCGTGCCGACCCGCGCCTTCTCGCTGTCGCCCAGCTCCATCACCGGCAGGTCGAGCTTGCCGAGCGCCTGCACCACGCCGAACCCCGTGTCCCGGTCGTAGGCCATCGGGTAGCCGGCCACCGCCCGCCCGTCGGCGGCGGAGAGCCAAACCGTCTCCGCCTCCGTGATCAGGTAGCCGATGGTGAGGAACACGCCGGGCCGGATGTGCACGGCGCTGCCCGCCCGCTCGGTGCCGAGCGTGGACGCGGTGAACGCATCCTCCGGCACGGTTGCGCGCAGGGAGACGATGGACCGCAGCGCGGCATCGAGGTCGAAGGGATACTCGCTCGCCTTGGGCTGCAGGCTCGCCGGGATGGTCTGGTCGGTCTTGGGCATTGGTCCCCGTCCGTTGGATCAGCCGTAGTTCACCATGATCGTCTTCTTGTGCATGAAGTGCTCCAGCATCGACTCAAGGCTGGCCTCCTTGCCCAAGCCGCTGCTCTTCACGCCGCCATAGGACAGGTTGGCCTGCACGACGAGGTTCTGGTTGATCTGCACCAGCCCGGCCTCCAGGCGGTGCGCCAGGTCGAGGCCCACGCGCAGGTTGTTGGTCCACAAGGACGCCGCAAGCCCATACTCGGTGCCGTTCGCCGCGGCCAGCACCGCTTCCGCGTCGTCGAACGGGAACACGCAGGTGACGGGGCCGAAGATCTCCTCCTGCACCAGCCGGCTGTCGTCGGGCAGGCCGCCGAAGATGTAGGGCCGGATGAACAGGCCCTTCTTCAAGGCCGGGTCGGAGGGCATGGCGCTGCACGCGCGTCCGCTGGCGCCGGGGGTGGCCAGGCCTTCCTCGATGAAGCCCTCGACCTTCTTGAACTGGTCCGGGCTGATGACGGTGCCGATGTCGGTCGCCTCGTCGAGAGGGTCGCCCATCCGCATGGCGTCCACGCGGGCCGCCAGCGCGTCCACGAAGCGCTGGAAGATCGGGCGCTCCACGTAGATGCGGCTGGCCGCGGTGCAGCTCTGGCCCTGCCGGGTGAAGCGCATGGAGGTGACGGCGCCTTGCACCGTCCTCTCGAAGTCGCAGTCGGCGAACACGACCATGGGGCTCTTGCCGCCCAGCTCCAGCGTGACCGGCACGAGCTTCTCGGCGGCGGCCTTGGACACGGTGCGGCCGACCTCGACGCTGCCGGTGAACGTCACCTTGCGCACCAGCGGATGCGCGACCAGCGGCCCGCCGCACTCCGGCCCGAAGCCTGACAGCATGTTGAAGCAGCCCGGCGGCAGCACCCGGTTCATCAGCTCGCAGATGCGCAGCACCGCGAGCGGCGCTTCCTCCGCCGACTTCACCACCACCGCGTTGCCCGCGACCAAGGCGGGCGCCACCTTGAGCGCCATCAGCAGCATCGGCACGTTCCACGGGATGACCGCGCCCACCACGCCCAGCGGCTCGCGCACCGTGACCGACAGCACGTTGGGGGCGAAGGGCACCGTTTCCCCCTTCAGCTCGCCGCCCAAGCCGCCGTAGAACTCGAAGATGTCGGCGACGGTCTGCGCCTCCACCCGGCTTTCGGTGCGGAGCGCCTTGCCGGTTTCCAGCGCGATCAGGCGCGCCAGTTCCTCCGTGTGGTCCCGCAGCAGGGCCGCGCACTGCGCCACGGTGGCGCCGCGCTTGCGGGACGGGACCCGGGCCCACTCCTTCTGCGCACGGTCCGCATCCTGCACCGCGGCCTCGACATCGGCGGCGTCCCCTTCCGCGGCCCGCGCGACCTCAAGCCCGGTGGCCGGGTTCACGATGGCGAACGTCTTGCCCGAACGCGCCGGGACGAAGCGCCCGCCGATGAAGTGCTTGCCCGACAGCGCGGTGGCCAACGCCTGCTGATCGAGCGTGGGAGCATCAGGCGTAGGATGGCGGGGCCGGTCGAGCATCGGGTTTGCCTCGGGATGCAGGGTGCATATAACGGTTTTGCCGAGAATGGACCCAGCCAAGGGCCTGAACAAGGGCGCGGAGACCGATCCAGCATGACCAATCCCCAATCCTCCGGCCCGCTCGCGGGCCTGACCGTCTTCGACCTCACCCGCGTCCTGGCCGGGCCGACCTGCGTGCAGATGCTGGCGGACCTTGGGGCGGACGTGATCAAGATCGAGAAGCCCGGCTCCGGCGACGACACGCGCGGCTTCGCGCCGCCGTTCATGCCGGGCACGGAGGAGAGCGCGTACTTCGTCGGCGTGAACCGCAACAAGCGCTCGGTCACGCTCGACATCGCCAAGCCCGAGGGCCAGGCCATCGCGCTGGACCTGGTCGCGCAGAGCGACATCCTGGTGGAGAACTTCAAGGTCGGCGCGCTGGCCAAGTACGGCCTGGGCTACGCGCAGTTGCACGAGCGGTTCCCGGGCCTGGTCTATTGCTCGATCACCGGGTTCGGGCAGACCGGGCCATATGCGCCGCGCCCGGGCTATGACAGCCTGATCCAGGCGATGGGCGGCATCATGAGCCTGACGGGCGAGCCGGACGGGCTGCCGCAGAAAGTGGGCGTGCCGGTCGCAGACCTGTTCGCCGGGCTGTACGGCTGCATCGGCGTGCTGGCGGCGCTGCGCCACAAGGAGGCGACGGGGCAGGGGCAGCAGGTCGATATCGGCATGTTGGACACGCACGTGGCGTGGCTGGCCAACCAGGGCATGAACTACCTGGCGACCGGGGAGAACCCGCCGCGCCTCGGCAACCAGCACCCGAACATCGTGCCCTACCAGGTGTTCCCGACCGCGGACGGCTACATGGTGCTGTCGGTCGGCAACGACCCGACCTTCAAGCGCTTCTGCGACAGCTACGGCTTGTCGCACCTGCTGGACGACCCGCGCTTCGCCACCAACGCCGCCCGCGTCGGCAACCGGGAGCTGGTGACGGAAACGCTGGGTCCGGTCCTCCGCCAGCGCCCGACGGCCCAGTGGGTCGAGGAGCTGGAAGCGTTGAAGATCGGCTGCGGCCCGATCAACACGTTGAAGGACGTGTTCGCCGACCCGCAGGTGCAGGCGCGCGGCACGGTGCTGACGATGCCGCACCCGTCCAGCCCGGAGGGCGTGAAGGTGGTCGCCAACCCGGTGCGCCTGTCGGAAACGCCGGCCGACTACCGGATGGCCGCACCGACTCTGGGCCAGCATACCGAGGAGGTGCTGGGCGCGCGCCTCAAGCTGGCGCCGGAGCGGTTGGCGGAGTTGCGCGCAAGAGGTGTGATATAACCGGCTGCCGACCCTAAGTGGGGGGGCGAGCCGTCGCGGCCCCGGACCCAAGCAGGAACCCCATGAACGAGCAAACTCCGCCCGCCAGCCTGACCCGCTTCTTCTCGGCCAGCCTGGCCGAGACCGACCCGGAGCTTGCCGCCGCCATCGGCGCCGAGCTGGCGCGCCAGCAGGACGGCATCGAGCTGATCGCCAGCGAAAACATCGTCTCCGCCGCCGTGCTGGAAGCGCAGGGTTCGGTGCTGACCAACAAGTATGCGGAAGGCTATCCCGGCCGCCGTTACTACGGCGGCTGCTTCGAGGTGGACCGCGCGGAAACGCTCGCCATCGACCGCGCCAAGACGTTGTTCGATTGCGCCTACGCCAACGTGCAGCCGCATTCCGGCGCGCAGGCCAACCAGGCGGTGTTCCTCGCCCTCTTGCAGCCGGGCGACGCCATCCTGGGCATGAGCCTCGCCGCGGGCGGGCACCTGACCCACGGCGCCGCGCCCAACCTGTCGGGCAAGTGGTTCCGCCCCGTCCAATACGGCGTGCGGCAGGAGGACGGCCTGCTGGACTATGACGAGCTGGAACGCCTGGCCCGCGCGGAGAAGCCGTGCATGATCATCGCCGGCGGCTCGGCCTACCCGCGCGCCATCGACTTCGCCCGCATCCGCCGGGTGGCGGACGAGATCGGGGCTTGGTTCCTGGTCGATATGGCGCACTACGCCGGGCTGGTGGCCGCGGGCGCCTATCCCACGCCGCTGCCGCACGCCCACGTGGTGACGACGACCACGCACAAGACCCTGCGCGGCCCGCGTGGCGGCATGATCCTGTCGAACGACCTGGAACTGGGCAAGAAGTTCAACTCGGCGGTGTTCCCGGGCTTGCAGGGCGGCCCCTTGATGCACGTGATTGCCGCCAAGGCGGTGGCCTTCGGCGAAGCGCTGCGCCCGGAGTTCCGCACCTACCAGCGCGCCGTCATCGACAACGCCCGCATACTGGCCGAAACGTTGATGGAGCAGGGCTGCGACATCGTGACCGGCGGCACCGACAGCCACCTGCTGCTGGTGGACCTGCGGCCCAAAGGTGTGACTGGCAAGGCGGCGGATGCCAGCCTGGAGCGCGCCCACATCACCGTGAACAAGAACGCCATCCCCTTCGACCCGGCCAAGCCCGCCGTCACCTCGGGCATCCGCCTCGGGACGCCTGCCGCCACCACCCGCGGCTTCGGTCCCGCGGAGTTCCGGGAGGTCGGCCTGATGATCAACGAGGTGCTGGACGGCCTTTCGCGTTCCAACGACGGCAGCAACTCGGCGGCGGAAGGGGCGGTGGCGGCGCGGGTGCAGGCGATGTGCGCGCGCTTCCCGATCTATCCAGGCTTGCTGGCGGGCCACGCCGGACCGTAACGGATCATGCGCTGCCCGTTCTGCGGCAACGACGACACGCAGGTGAAGGACAGCCGGCCCACGGACGACGGGTCGGCGATCCGGCGCCGGCGGTTCTGCGGCGGCTGCGGGCAGCGGTTCACCACCATCGAGCGGGTGCAGCTTCGCGAGCTCACGGTGCTGAAGGCGGATGGACGCCGGGTGCCGTTCGACCGGGAGAAGCTGGCCCGTTCCATCCGCATCGCGCTGCGCAAGCGCCCGGTGCAGGAGGAGCGGCTGGAGCGCATCGTCAACGGCATCGTGCGCCAACTGGAAGCCACGGGCGAGAACGACATCCCGAGCAAGCAGTTGGGCGAGCTGGTGATGGAAACGCTGAAGGATGTGGACGCGGTCGCCTACGTCCGCTTTGCCAGCGTTTACCGCGACTTCCGCGAAGCAAAGGACTTCGAGGCCTTCCTGGGGTCGCTTGAGGAGCCTACATAGCGCGGATGGGCGAAGCGGGCACCATCGACGGAGATGCGGCTGACACGGAGCACATGCGCGCCGCCCTGGCGCTCGCCCGGCGCGGCCTGGGCAACACCTGGCCCAACCCGGCGGTCGGGTGCGTGCTGGTGCGGGACGGCCGAGTGGTCGGGCGCGGCTGGACCGCGCCGGGCGGACGGCCCCATGCGGAAACGGCGGCGCTGGCCCAGGCCGGAAACCTGGCGCACGGCGCCACGGCCTACGTGACGTTGGAGCCGTGCAGCCATCACGGGCAGACTCCCCCCTGCGCCGACGCGCTGGGG
>CAXUIQ010000112.1:0-9660 GCA_964250815.1 uncultured Acetobacteraceae bacterium | reverse complement strand
GCCGCTACCGGGTGCTGCGCTACGACACGCGCGGCCATGCCCGCTCGCCCGTGGTGGACCGGCCGGCCACGATCGAGACGCTGGCAGACGACCTGGCCGGGCTGCTGGACGCGCTCGGGATCGCCCGCGCCCATGTCGTCGGGCTGTCGCTCGGCGGCATGACGGCGCAGGCCTTCGCCGCCGCCTGGCCGGACCGGGTGCGCGGCCTCGTGCTGATGGCGACCTCCGCCTACTTGCCGCAGGGTTGGGCGGAGCGGGCGGCGCTGGTGCGGGAGCAGGGCATGGGCGCCATCGTCGATGCGGTGATGGCCCGCTGGTTCACCCCCGCCTTCCAGCACACGCCGCTGGCGGAGGCGCTGCGGGAACGCTTCCTGCAGATCGACCCGCGCGGCTACGCCGTGTGCTGCGGCGCCATCGGCGCCATGGACCTGCGCCCGTCCAACGCCGCCATCCAGGCGCCCACGCTGATCGTCGCCGGCGCCGACGACCCGGCCACCCCGCCTGCCATGAGCGAGGACATCCGCGGCCGCATTCCCGACGCGGAACTGGTGGTGCTGCCGCGCGCCGCCCACATCCTCAACATCGAGCGGGCGGACCGGGTCAGCAGGTTGCTTGGGGGTTTCCTGGACGCGGTTTAGAACCGCTTCCAGTCGCCCGCGCCCTCGAAGGCCGCGGCGGCGGCATAGACCGTGCTCTCGTCCCAATGCTTGCCGACCAGCATGGCGCCCACCGGCAGCCCGTCGCTCAGGCCGCAGGGCACGGACATCGCCGGGTGCCCGGTTACGTCGAACGGCGCGGTGTTGTTGATCATCTCGAACGCCCGCTGCACGTAGAGGCCCAAGCCTCCCTCGGCCGGGGGCAGCGGCGTGGCCACGATGGGCAGCGTCGGCATCAGCAGCAGGTCGTGTTGCGCCAGCGCCGCGTCGTAGGCGGCGCGCAGCCGTCGAGCGATGTTCTGCGCCTTGGCGTAGTAGCGGCCGCGGTAGGTGCTCGTAAAATACTCGCCGACGAACATGCAGATCTTCAGCGTGTCCGACAGGTCGTTGGCCCGCTCCCGCCACGCGGCGTGGGCGTCCAGCAGGCCGACGTTGTACTGGCCCTTCCAGTTGAAGCCCATGCCGTTGCCGCGCATCATCTGCACTTGCAGCCCCTCGTTGCCGATGGGCGCCCACACGTCCTTGCCGATGCGGTGCATGGGGACGCTGACCTCCTCCACGGCGGCGCCCAGCCCGGCCAGGCGCTCGCCCGCCGCGCGCACCTTGGCGTCCACGCCCGGCTCGGAGTTGGGCCAGCCGAACCCCTCCGTGACCACGCCGATGCGCAGGCCCCGCACGCCGCGGTCCAGTGCCTCCGTGTACCGCGCTGTGGTGCAGCCCATCTGGCGGGGATCGAGGCCGTCCGGCCCGGCCAACACCTCCAGCAGCAGCGCGTTGTCGGCCACCGTCGCGGTCATCGGCCCCGTGTGGTCGATGGTCGCCTCGATCGGCATCACCCCGGTGTAGGGCACGAGGCCCCAGGTGCCCTTCATGCCGTAGATGCCGCAGAACGACGCCGGGATGCGGATGGAGCCGCCCTGGTCGCCGCCGATGGCCATATCGACCTCCCCCGCCGCGACCAGCGCGCCGGAGCCGGAAGAGGAGCCGCCGGCCGAGTAGCCGCGCTTGTGCGGGTTGTGGACCGGCCCCAGCGCCCCGGTGTGGCTGCCGCCCGACAGGCAGAACGCCTCGCAATGCGCCTTGCCCAGGATGGTGGCGCCTGCGTCCAGCATCCGGGTCACGATGGTCGCGTCCTGGTCCGGCACGTAGCCCTCCAGCGTCGCCGAGCCGTTCATCATCGGCACGCCGGCCAGGCACACGTTGTCCTTGAGCGCCACGGTCTTGCCGGCGAGCGGCCCAGAGTCCGCGCCTTTCACGACGCTTTTCACGTACCAGGCGTTGTGCCCGTTCTCCTCCGGCCCCGGCTGGTAGCCCGGCGTGCGCGGGTAGCGCACCACCGGCTTGTCGTCCGGCATGGCGTCGATGATCCGGTAGGACTCGACGGGGCCGTCCATCATGGCGTGGAAGGTGGCCAGGCGTTCCTCGGACAGCTCCATGCCCAAGTCGAAGACGATGTCCTGCAACTGGGAAAGGGTCGGCTTCTCGACGCTCATGGCTGGCTCCTTGAGTGGGTTGGGTTACGCCGCCATGCCGACGAACTCGGCGATCAGCGCCGGGTCCTGCACGGCTTCGGGGCTGGTTTCGCGGGTGATGGCGCCTTTCTGGATGATCAGGATGCGCTGGGACAGGGCGGCGATGAACTTCAGGTTCTGCTCGACCAGCACCACCGTGACCCCGCCGCCGCGGGACAGGGTTTGCAGCGTCTCGATGATCTCCTCGATGATCGAGGGCTGGATGCCCTCCGTCGGCTCGTCCAGCAGCATCAGCCGCGGCGCGCCGCAGAGGCAGCGGGCCAGCGCCAGCAACTGCTGCTCGCCGCCCGACAGCGCGCCGCCGGCGCGGTCCAGCAGCCGCCGCAGCCGCGGAAAGGTGTCCAGCACCCCCTCGATGGTCCGCCGCTCGCCTTGGGGGGACAGCAGGCAGCCCATGCGCAGGTTCTCCTCCACGCTGAGCGCCGGGAAGATTTGGCGGCCCTGCGGCACGTAGCCGATGCCGAGCCGGGCACGGGCGGTGGGCGACGCCCCGGTGATGTCGCGCCCCTCGAACACGACGCGCCCGGCGGTCGCCGGCAGGTAGCCCATCAGCGTGCGCAGCAAGGTGGACTTGCCCATGCCGTTGTGCCCGAGGATGCCGACGAACTCGCCCGGCGCCACGGCGAACCCGACCCCGGCCAGGATCGGGATGCGGCCGTAGCCGGAGCGCAGCCCATCCACCTGCAGCATCATGCCGCCTGCTTCCCCCGGCAGCATCATGCCGCCTGCTTCCCAAGATACACGTCGCGCACCGCCGGGTCGGCCATCACGCGCTCCACGTCGTCCTCGATCAGGATGGCGCCCTGGTTGAACACCGTCACCGTGCGGGCGATCATGCGGATGAACTGCATGTCGTGCTCCACGACGATCAGTGCGTGGGTCTGGTTGATCTCGCGGATCAGCCCGGCGGTGCGCAGCACTTCTTCATGGGTCATGCCGGCCGCCGGCTCGTCCAGCAGCACCAGGTCCGGCTCCTGCGCCAGCACGGCGGCGATCTCCACCCATTGCCGCTGTCCGTGCGCGAGCTGGCCCACCAGCCGCGCGGCGATGCCGGTCAGCCGCAGGCGCTCCAGCGCCTCGGCCGTGGTGCGCCGGGCCTGCGCCGCCGATCCGAGCCGGGCCGCGGCGACGAACACGTTTTCCCGCACCGAAAGCCCGTCGAACACGTTGGGCACCTGCGTCTTGATGCCGACGCCGAGGCGCGCGATCCGGTGCGGCTCGGCGCCGGTGATGTCTCGTCCGCGCAGCAGGATGCGCCCGGCGCTCGGCTTGAGCTGTCCGGTCAGCATCTTGAAGAACGTGCTCTTGCCCGCGCCGTTCGGGCCGATCAGGCAGCGCAGCTCCATCTCGCGCAGCGCGAAGTTGACGCCGTTCACGGCTGTCACGCCGCCGAAGCGCATGGTAGCGTCCCGCGCCTCCAGCAGCGGGGCCGTCACGGCTCCACCTCCACCGCCGCCGCGGCAACCCGGCCCCGGCGCACGCCCGGCACCCGGCGGAGCAGCGCCTGCACGACGGGCACCAGCCCCTGCGGCACCAGCAGCACGAACACCACCAGCACCGCGCCCAGCACCAGGTTGGCGTTCACCGCCTCTTGCGCGCCGATGGCCGAGATCAGGTACTGGATGCCGACCGCGCCCAGGATCGGCCCGAGCAGCGTGCCCAAGCCTCCGACCAGCACGTAGATCAGCACCTGCGCCGACGCCGCCAGCCCGAACACCGTGGGGCTGATGAACGATCCCCAGTTGGCATACAGGCACCCGGCCAGCCCGGCGATGCCGCCGCCGACGGCGAACACGGCCAGCTTGTAGAGCCGCGTGTCGTAGCCCAGCAGTTGCGCCCGGGTCTCGTTCTCCCGGATCGCCACGACGACGCGGCCGAAGCGGCTGGCGAGGATCGCGCGCAGCAGCACATAGACCAGGATCAGCGCGCCCATCGCCGCGTACCACGTCTGCTGCGGGTCGAGCGGCGAGGACGGGTCGCCGGGCACGTTCAGCGGCGGCACCGACGGCATCCCGTTGAAGCCGCCCAGCGGCGCGTTGCCGATGGTGTAGAAGTCGCCCGCGGTGGAGTTCACCACGTTGAACAGGATCACCGTCACCGTGAGCGTGATGACCCCGATATAGGCGTCGCTGATCCGCCCGTAGAACATGAAGTAGCCGAGCAGCGCCGCGAACAGCGTCGGCAGCAGGACCGAGAGCAGCACCGGCACCGTGCTGTCCCCCATGTTCATCACCGCGACCGCGTAGGTGTAGCCGCCCAGGCCGAAGAACGCGGTCTGCCCGAACGACATGATGCCGCCATAGCCCCAGATGAACCCTTGGCTGAGCGCCAGCACCGCCATCGCCACGAACACCGTCATCTGCAACAGGCCGAACAGGTCGAACGCCATCGGCAGGCCGAGCAGCAATGCCAGCCCGGACGCGACCATGGCGGCGAAGCCGGCCCAGCCGGTCACAGGCTCCTCCGCAGCAGCCGCCCGGTGAGGCCGGACCCGGTGATGCCCCGGGGCAGGATGCGGATCATCACCAGCGCCGCCAGCAGCAGCGCCACCTGGCCGAACACCGGGGTGGTGAGGAAGGTCGCGACCTCGCTGATGCTGCCGAACAGCGTGGACGCGAGGCCGGTGCCGGTGACGATGGCCGGTCCCCCGCCCAGCACGGTGATAAAGGCCCGGGCGATGAACGCGCTGCCCATCACCGGCGACACCCCGGACACCGGCGCCAGCACGCCGCCCGCCAGCCCGGCCAGCGCGGAGCCGAGCGCGAACGTCGCCATGTAGATCCGCGGTGGCGCCACGCCCAGCGCCGCCGCCATGTCCGGGTTCTGCATGGTGGCGCGCACGACCAGGCCGAACCTGGTGAAGCGTAGCACCCCCCACACCCCGGCCGCCATCGCCGCCGCCATCGCGATCACGAACCACGAGTACACGCTGGTCTGGTACGGGCCGATGGCGAAGCCCCCGAACGGCGCCGACACGCCGCGCACCGTGGTGCCGAAAACGGTCGTGATCAGCCCGATCACCGCGAGGCTGAGGCCCCAGGTCGCCAGCATGGTATCGATGATCCGGCCATACAGGAACCGGATGAACAACCTCTCCACCAACAGCCCGAACAGCCCCACCGCCGCCGGTGCCGCGACCAGCATGGCGACCCACAGGTTCAGCCCGGCGTTGGCTGACACCACCGTCGTGTAGGCCCCCAGCATCAGGAACTCGCCATGCGCCAGGTTGATGACCCGCATCATCCCGTAGATCACGCCAAGGCCGAGGCTCAGCAGCACCAGCACCGCGATGCTGTTCAGCACGTTGAACAGGACAAGGCCCGTGAGCGCCATGGCGGGCGCGCTCTCAGGTCTTCACGTCGATCACGAACTGCTTGCTCAGCTTCGGTTCCTTGATCAGGTCGCACACCGCCGCGGTGTCCGCCGGCGCCTGGTCCGGGTAGGACTTGATCACGTCCCACTTCCGGTCGGCTGCCTTGGCTAGGTAGGCGTTCCTGACCACGTGGTGCGTCGCGTGGTCGATCGTGACCTTGCCCGAGGGGCCGTCGATGGCGATGCCGGACTCCAGCGCCTCCGTCACCTTGGCGCGGTCCAGCGACCCGGCCTTCTTCACCCCCTCCGCCCACAGCTTGAAGCCCTCGTAGTTGGCGCAGGCAAGCTCGCTGATGTAGGGCAGGCCGTCGCCGAACTTGGCGCGCACCGCCCTGGTGAACGCCGTGCTGGCCGGCGTGGACAGCTCCTCGTAGTAGCCGTAGCTCGTCACCACGCCGTTGCTTTCGGAGGGTGCTATGGTGGCGATCTCGTTGACCAGGCCGAAGGTGGTGGAGGCGATCGGGATCTTGTCCTTCATCCCCGCCGCCGCCCATTGCCGGTAGAACGCGGTGTGGTTGGAGCCGACCAGCGCCGACAGCACGACGGACGGCCCGGCCTGCTGGATCTTGCTGATGGTCGCCGCGAACTCGGTCACGTCGAGCGGGAAGAACTCGGTTGCCTGCACCGTGCCGCCGCCGTCGCGCACGTACTTGCCCATCCACTTCGCGGTGATCTGGCCGTAGTTGTAGTCGGCGGCGATGATGTAGGCGCGTCTGCCCCAGGTCTCCAGCGCGTAGGGCACCAGCTTGTTGACGGTCTGGGCCGGGGTGGTGCCGGTGCAGAAGCAGTCGCGGTCGCACACCCCGCCCTCGTACAGCACGTTGTAGAAATACAGCGTCGCGTAGCGGTCGAACACCGGGCGGATCGCCTCGCGCGATGCCGAGGTGATGCCGCCGTGGACCACCGCCACCTTGTCCCTCAGCGCGAGCTGCTGGGCATATTGCGAGTAAAGCTGGATGGTGGACTGCGTGTCGTAGTTGACCAGCTCGATGGGGCGCCCCAGCAGGCCGCCGGCGGCGTTCGCCTCCGCGACCGCGAGCTGGATGGCGGCGTGCATCGCCTGGCCGGAGGAGCCGATGGGGCCGGACAGGTCGAGCAGGCTGCCGACCTTGATCGGGTCGGCGGCCAGCGCGTGCCGGGCCACCAGCGGCGCCGCGAGCGCGCCCGCCGCCAGGGTAGCGCCCGATTGCAGCAGGCCTCGTCGCGATGGGCGGAACGGGTGCATCTTCTTCTCCGGGTTGGCGACGCGACGGCAGGCGGCTTGTCAGCACGCATAAGGTTGCAAGTAGGTTTGCAAGATGCGTGCCGGCGCTGCCTCACCGCCGCGGAGCCTGACGCGAATCCTGGCGCAGCGCAACGCGCCGGTGCAATCTTGCCTTGTCCGGGTCCGGAAAGGCCCGGCGGGACGGCGTCCGGGCGTATGCGGGTCCGAGAAGAGGGCAAGATGTCGTGACCCTCGCCGGCCCCCGACGCCGATTGCGCATGGGCCGGCCCCGGTCTTAACTGCCGCCAACGGAGGCCCTCCGGTGCGGCGCGGGCCGATCCGGGCGGGACCGCCCCAAACAAGACCTTGGAGGACCGCCCGATGCCCGCCCAAGCCTACTACTCGCAGGACCTGCACGGCCCCTTTGAAACCTTCGACCTCGGCGACCTCGACCTGGAGGACGGCGGGCGGCTGCGCGGCGCACGCCTTGCCTACGCCACCCATGGCAGGCTTTCCGCGGCCCGGGACAACGCGATCCTGGTCACCACCTGGTTCTCCGGCACCAGCAAGATCATGGAGCAGGTCTATCTCGGCCCGGGCCGCGCGCTCGATCCCGAGAATTATTTCATCATCATCGCCGACCAGATCGGCGACGGCCTGTCCTCCTCGCCGCACAACACCCCGGCGCCGTGGAACGGCCCGCGCTTCCCGCGCATCCGCATCGGCGACGACGTGGCGGCGCAGCAGCGGTTGGTGACGGAGAAGTTAGGTATCGAGCGCCTGGCGCTGGTCGTCGGCGGCTCGATGGGCGCGCAGCAGACCTACGAGTGGGCCGTGCGCTTCCCGGACATGGTGGCCCGCGCGGCGCCCATCGCCGGGTTCGCGCAGAACACGCCGCACGACTTCCTGTTCGCCGGCACGCTGGGCGAGGCCCTCACCTCCGACCCGGCTTGGAAGGACGGCTGGTATGCCGACCAGGCGGACGTGCACCACGGCCTGCGCCGGCACGCGCACCTGTGGAGCGTGATGGGCCTCTGCCCCGAGTTCTACAAGCGGGAACGCTGGCGCGGCCTCGGCTTCGTGTCGCTCGACGACTTCGTGGTGGGCTTCCTCGAAGCCTTCTTCCTGCCGATGGACCCGAACAACCTGCTCTGCATGGCCTGGAAATGGCAGCGCGGCGACGTGGCGCGGCACACGGGCGGCGACTTGGCCGCGGCGCTCGGGCGCATCAAGGCCAAGACCTTCGTCATGCCGCTCAGCACCGACATGTTCTTTCCCGTCCAGGACTGCGCCGCCGAGCAGGCCCTGGTGCCCGGCAGCGAACTCCGCGTCGTGGACACCATCTGCGGCCACTTCGGCCTGTTCGGCATCGAGCCGGAATACCACGAGCAGTTGGACAGCACCCTCAAAGAGCTGCTGTCCGCCTGACATCCCAACCAAAGAGGCAGCATGAGCCAGACCACCGCTTTCCAGCAAACCGCCGCGCCGCCGCGCCTGCTGCACGTCGAGGCGTCGCCGCGCGGCGGGCGTTCCGCGTCCCGGGAGGTCGCCCACGCCTTCCTGGACGCCTGGACGGACCGCCATCCCGGCGCCGAGATCGACGTGCTGAACGTTTGGACGACCGAGCTTCCGGCCTTCGACGGGGATGCCCTCGATGCCAAGTACGCCGGTCTCGAAGGGCGCGAGCGCAGCGCCGGGCAGGCCCGCGCGTGGCAGGAGATCGGCGCGCTGGCGGACCGCTTCCGCCGGGCCGATGTCGTCCTGCTCAGCGTTCCGATGTGGAACTTCGGCATCCCCTACCGGCTGAAGCACCTGATCGACGCGGTCTCGCAGAAGGACGTGCTGTTCACCTTCGACGAGAATGGGCTGCGCGGCCTGCTCGGCGGGCGCCGCGCGGTGGTGGTCAACTCCCGCGGCGTCGGCCTCGGCCCCGACTTCCCGCGCGAGGAGCTGGACCACCAGCAGCGCTACATGACCGCCTGGCTGCGGATGATCGGCATCACCGACATCGCCCACATCGAGGTCGAGAAGACGCTGATGGGCACCGAGCCGGACCGCGCCAGCCGCGCCGCCGCCAGCGCGGAGGCGGCCCGTCTGGCGGCGACGCTCTGACGGGCGCGCGGCCAGGGGCACGCGCTGCCCCAAATTGTCGTGAGAAGGCGCGAAGCCTCGCTTCGCAAAGGGCCGCCTGAGCGATATCGCTCGCGGCTGCTTCGCGCATCCAAGCACGAACGCCATTGGGGGAAGCAAGAATGAGCACCACGGCCCTCCTGCAGCCGCGCCGGCGCGGCCTGCAATCGCTGGCGCCGATGTTTGTCGGCCTGTTCGAGCGCTACATGCCCGACCCCTTTGTGCTGGCGATCGGGCTGACCGCCCTCACCGCCCTGCTGGCCCTGCTGATCGCGCCCAAGGGCACGCCGGCGAACATCGTGACGACCTGGTACGGCGGGATCTTCGCCATCCTGGGCTTCGCCTTCCAGATGATCCTGATCCTGGCGACCGGGCATGCGCTGGCCCATGCCCCGGTGGTAGCCCGGCTGCTGCGCCGGCTGGTGGGGCTGGCGCGCACCGCGAACCAGGCGGTCGCGCTCACCTTCCTCGTGGCCGCCGCGGCGTCCCTGCTGAACTGGGGCTTCGGCCTCGTGGTCGGCGCCATCCTGGCGCGCGAGGCGGCGCGGCAGGTGCGGATGGATTTCGGCTGGCTGGTCGCCGCCGCCTACTCGGGCTTCGTGGTGTGGGCGAGCGGCATCTCCAGCTCGATCGCGCTGACCCAGGCGACGCACGGCAATGCGCTCAACATCGTGGAAAAGCTGACCGGCCAGATGCTGCCGCTGTCCGACACGGTGTTCGCGACGTTCAACTGGCTGCCGACGCTGTTGATCGTGCTGCTGATGCC
>CAXUIQ010000111.1:0-9671 GCA_964250815.1 uncultured Acetobacteraceae bacterium | reverse complement strand
CTCGAAGCCCGCGATCATGCGCAAGGTCGTGGTCTTGCCGCAGCCGGACGGGCCGACAAAGGAGACGAACTCGCCCTTCTGCACTTGAAGGTCGAAGTCCGCGACCGCCGGGGTGCCGTTCGGGTAGGTCTTGCCGAGCTTCACCAGTTCCAGGTCGTAGCGCATGCGGCGGCCCGGGTCAGGCGTTCAGGAATTCGTCCCAGCGCTGCGTCAGGTGGTCGTAGGCATCCGGCCACTGGTGCCAGTAGGCGACGTGCGACGCGCGCTCGGCGAGCGAGCCGCCGTCGCGCAGGTCGCCTTCCTTGATGCCGCGCTCGGGCGGGCCGGACCATGGCTTGCCCTCGTACCAGAAGGCGTACTTCGCCGCCGGCATCACGTCCTTGATCTTGGTCGTCGGCGAGTAGTAGCCCTGCTCGGACACGGTGATGCCGGGCGGGCCGGACAGCCAGTAGTCGGCGTAGGCCGTGACCGCCTCCTTGTTGGGCGTGCCGGCGATGGAGGTGACGCCGATGGACCAGGCGCGGTAGCCCTCCTTCGGCACGGCGTACTGGCAGGCGTGGCCCTGCGCCTTGACCGCCATCACCGCCGGCTGCCAGGCGTCGCACACCACCATCTCGCCGGAGGCCAGCAGGTTCACCAGCTCGCCGAAGTCGTTCCACAACGCGCGGAACTGGCCTTCCTTCTTCTTGGAGATCAGGAACTTCGTGGCCTCGTCGATCTCGGCCTCGCCGGGGTTGCCGGGGTTCTTCACCGCGGACAGGCCGAGGGTGTTCATCGCCATGATCGCCTGGCCGATGGCGATCAGGGGATCGGTGTTGATGCCGGACCGGCCCCGCCACTTCTTGTCGAAGATCGCGGTCCAGGTGTTGGCCTCCTCGGCGCTGACCACCTCCGGGTTGTAGCCGACGCTGTCATAGTTATAGACGGTCGGCACCAGCCAGAGCTGCGTCTGGCCGGGGTCCTTCCAGATCTGGCCCACGATCTGCGCGCTGGCCGGCCATTTCGGGTCGGGCTTGGTGAAGGTGTCGCGGATCGAGGTCCAGTTCTTCAGGGTGCCCACCGCGATCGGCGTGATCCGCTCGGTCTGCACCACCGCCGGCAGCCGCTCGCCGATGGCCTCCCAGCAGTCGAAGTCCGTCGATCCCGACAGGATCTTGGTCTGCGCGTCCGGGAAGGTCGCGGCGCTGCCGATGGCGCCGCCGATCTTGGACGCCTGCTTGAACTCGGCCAGGATGCGGTCCTGCACCGTGACCGACAGGCCGATGGTGCGCAACTGCTCGGCGCCGAGCGACTTGGCCTGCGCCCAGGCGCGCCCGGAGCCGAGGAACGGCGTGCCGCCCCCAAGCGCCAGCGCCGCGGCGGCGGTGCCGGCCCGGGTGAAGTGTCGGCGTGAATGTGCGCTCATGCGATCAGCCCCTTGGAACTTGGAAGATGCGGCCTCAATAGCGTCCGACGAGCAGGCCGCCATCGACCACGATGACCTGCCCGGCGATGTAGCGCGCGGCGGCGGAGGCGAGGAACAGCGCCACGTCGGCCACGTCCTCCGGCTCGCCGACCCGGCCCATGGGGATGAACGACGCCGCCTGCTCCAGCCCTTCCGGGCCGAGCGAATGCTCGCGCGACATCGCCTGCGCCGTGCGGATGTAGCCCGGCGCGATGCCGTTGACCCGGATGCCGGCAGGCGCCAGCTCCACCGCGAGGCCCCGCACCAGCCCGACCACGCCGGCCTTCGCCGCGGAGTAGTGCGCGTGCTCGCTCCAGCCATAGGCGACGCCCATGATGGAGGACAGCGCCACGACGGTGCCCGACCCGCGCCGCCGCATGCCCGGCGCCGCTGCCCGCACCACGCGCAGCACGCCTTTCAGGTCGATGTCCAGCGTGTGGTCCCACCGCGCGTCGGTCATCTGGTCGAGCGGCACGCGATGGGCGATGCCGGCGTTGGCGACCACGCAGTCGAGGCGGCCATACGCGGCCTCGGCATCCGCCACCGCCCCGTCCACCGCCGCCGTGCTGGCCACATCGGCGGCGCGGAACGTGGCCGTGCCGCCCGCGGCGTTGATGGCGGCGGCCACCGCGCGGCCTTCCTCCTCCAGCACGTCCGTCACCATGACCGCGTAGCCCGCGCGGGCAAAGGCGTGTGCAGTGGCGCGGCCGATGCCGATGCCGGCGCCGGTGATGAGCACGCAGGGCACCCCGGTCACAGCATCACGTCTCCCGAATTGGGGCCGAGCGTTTGGCCGACGTAGATCCGCGCGGCGGGCGAGGCGAGGAAGGCGACCGTCTCCGCCACGTCCTCCGGCATGCCGAACCGGCCCAGCGGCAACTCGGCCAGCTTGGCGCGCCGCCATTCGGGCGACAAGGCCTGCACCAGTTCGGTGTCGATGGGGCCGGGCGCCACGGCGTTCACCCGCACGCCGCGCCCGCTGACCTCCCGCGCCAGCGACTTGGTCATGCCGATGATGCCGGCCTTGGCGGCGGCGTAGTGCGCAAGCTGGACGCCGCCGATCTGCCCGAGCTGCGAAGCGATGTTGACGACCACGCCGTCGCCGGCCGCGAGCATGGAAGGCAGGGCGCGCCGGGTGCAGAGGAAGCTGCCGCGCAGGTGCACCGCGATCATGCGGTCGAACTCGGCAACCTCCAGCGACTCGAACGGCGACTGGTGGATGTGGCCGGCGTTGTTGACCAGCAGCGTGACCGGCCCCGATTGTTCAGCGGCGGCGAACATCGCGTCCACGGCCGCCGGGTCGGAGACGTCGGCGGCGATGGCGGTGGCCCGGCCGCCGGCCTGCCGCAGGGCGTCCGCCGCCTGCTCCGCCCGGGCCCTGTCGAGGTCGGCGACCAGCACCCGCGCGCCGGTGCGGGCGAGATGCGCGGCGACCGCTCGGCCGATCCCACTGGCGGCGCCCGTCACGACGGCGTTGTGCGCGGCCAATTCCCGGGCCGGTTCCCGCATCAGATGCCCTCCTGCATCGCGACGCGCCGGCCCCGGCGCACGCTGAGCGCCATCAGGATTCCGTAAACGGCCAGGAGGCTGAAGGAGAACAGCGTCGTGAGCACGCCGAAGGCGAAGATGTTGGGATGGATCTCGACGGCGAAGGTCCCGTAGATGGTCAGCGGCAACGTCTGCGCGCCGCCGGTGGTGAACAGCGTGCGGGAAAACTCGTCGTAGCTGAGCGTGAAGGCGAACAGCATGGCGCTGAGCACGCCGGGGAAGATCAGCGGCAGGGTGACGGTGCGGAAGGTGCGGGCCGGGCCGACGCCGAGGCTCCAGGCCGCCTCCTCCACCGAGCGGTCGAAGCGGTTGAAGATCGCGAGCATCACCAGGAAGGCGAAGGGAAAGGTGTAGAGCACGTGGGCCACGAAGGAGGTGCCCCACCAGGCGCGCTCGATGCCCAGCGCGTTGGCGAGCAGCGCGATGCCGAGGCCCACCAGCACGCCCGGCACGATCATGCCGAGCACGAACAGGTAGAACACCGCGCCCGAGAAGCGGAAGCGCCGCCGGAACGCCTGGGCCGCCAGCACGCCCAGCACGGTCGATGTCACGGTGGTCATGCCGGCCAGCACGAGGGAGCGCAGCAGCGACGGCCCGATGGGCAGCGGCGCCACCCGGGTCGGCGGCACCTGGCCGAACAGGTGGCGGTACCAGTAGGTGGACCAGGCGACGATGGGGAACTGCGGCCCGCCCTCCGGCCCCGACTGGAAGCTCAGCACGCCCAGCACGCCCAGCGGCGCGTAGAGGAACACCAGGAACAGCACCATGAAGGCCAGCAGCGGCCAGCGGAGCGGGCTTTGCACGCCTACAGCTCCTGCCGCAGATCGACGAAGCGCAGCAGCCCGGCCACGACCACGGCCATGATCGCCGTCAGCACCACGCCGACCACCGCGGCAAAGGCCCATTTCAGCGAGCCGACCTGGGTCACGATGATGTTGCCCAGAAGGTTGACCTTGCGCCCCGACAGCGCCGCCGGCGTCGCGAACTCGCCCAGCACCATGACGGACACGAAGATCGCGCCGACGACCACGCCGGGCAGGCTGAGCGGCAGCACCACGGTGCGCAGGATGCGGCCCCACCCGGCGCCGAGGTCGCGCGCCGCCTCGATCAGGCTCGGCTCGACGCGGGACAGCATGAAGGCGATGGGGCCGACCATGAACACCACGTAGATCTGCGTCATGCCGATGACGACGCTGAGTTCGGTGAACAGCAGCACGCTGATCGGATGGTCGATCAGGCCGAGGCGCGCGAGCAGGATGTTGATCGCGCCCTCCGTGCCCAGCATCGGGCGCCAGGCGAGCACGCGGATCAGGAAGGAGGTCCAGAACGGCACGACGCAGGCGACCAAGAGGATCGTCTGGACCGTCTTGCTGCGCACGAACAGGCCGATGTAGAGCGCGACGGGGTAGCCGATCACCAGCGTCGCGGCCAAGGTGACCAGCCAGATCCGCAGCGTCGTCCACAGCGCGTCGAGGTAAGTGGCGCTGGAAAAGAAGAAACGCCAACTGCTGAGCGTCAGCACCGGCTTGATGGCAAACGTGGTCTGCGTCCAGAAGCTGACGTAGAGCATCATCAGCATCGGTGCCGCGAGGAACAGCGTCATCCAGGCCACGCCCGGCGCCAGCAGCGCCGCGGTCGTCCAGTCCCGGCGGCGCACGCGGGGCGAGGCCGGCACGGCGAACACGGCCTCGTCGCCGGCCAGGCCTCGCGGCGCACTTTGCGGCGCTGCGCTCACGCCCGCTGTCCCTCCAACAGCAGGGCGGCGCTGGCCGGCCATTCCAGCGCGTAGCGCTGGCCGCGCTCCAGGGCGGGGGGTGCGCGGTGGCCGAGGTAGTACTCCACCTCGAACGGCCGCCCGGGCTGCACCGCGAACAAGCCGGTGAGGCGCGCGCCGGAATACTCGCTGGCGAGGAAGGGTGCGTCGATGCGGACCTGCCCGGCGGGCGGAGGCGCTCCCGGGTCGGCGATGCCGACATGGTCCGAGCGGATGCAGTAGGCGGCCGGCCCGTCCTCGGACGGCGCCGCGAGCGGCAGCGACACGCCGTCCGCGCCGAACGCCCCTCCCGCAACCGAACCGGTCAGCACGTTGTAGCAGTTCAGCAGCCGGGCCACGCCGGCCGTCGCCGGCGCGTCGATCAGGCGGTCGGGCGCGTCGATCTGGGCGATGCGCCCTCCGCCCAGCACCGCGACGCGCCCGCCCATCGCCAGCGCTTCCTGCTCGTTGCCGGTGACGTGCAGGAAGGTGGCGCCGGAGCGCGCATGGAGGCGGCGCAGCTCGACCATCATGCGCTCCCGCAGCCGGGCGTCGAGCGCCCCGAGCGGCTCGTCGAGCAGCACGACCCGCGGCTCGACGATCAGCGTGCGGGCAAATGCGACGCGCTGCTTCTGCCCGCCGGAGATTTCGGACGGCAGGCGGGCGCCCAAGTCTTCCAGCCCAACCATTGCCAGCGCGGCCTCGACCCGGCGGCCAATCTCCGCCGGGTCCGTGACGGGGCTGCGGCCGCCGTGCCGCAGGCCGAAGGCGACGTTGTCGGCGACGCTGAGGTGCGGGAACAGCGCGAAGGACTGGAACACGAAGCCGATGCCGCGCCGGTGCGGCGCAAGCCCCAGCACCGAAGCGCCGTCCGCCCGCACGTCGCCGGCGTCGGGCACGTCGAACCCGGCGACGATCCGCAGCGCCAGCGACTTCCCGGACCCGCTGGGGCCGAGCACCGTCACGTACTCGCCGGGCGCCACGGACAGCGACAAGCCGTCGAGCACCCGGCGGCCAGCGAAGGCCTTGGTCACGTCGCGCAGTTCGAGGGCGGGCACCATGTCGCGGATTTGTCTCCAGGCGCGGACACGCCGATGTATTCGTGAGCCTACTGACAGATGAAGTTGGCGCGCAACAGCAAATACAGGCCGGATGCGTACGGGACGGTACTTGTGCGTCATGCCTCCATTACAGGCAGGATTTGGCGCTTTCGGCGGCACGTCCGCTGCAGCCGCCGGGCTTGCGGCGGGCGCAACCGTCACGCAGGATGTGTTGCGCGCCGACCGTGCGAATGCGCCGAGAGCCGGGGAGAGAGCGATGCCCACGCGCCTGACCGTCGATATCAACTGCGACATGGGCGAGGGTTTCGGCGCCTGGACGATCGGCGAGGCCGGGGACGAGGCGCTGCTGCCGCTGGTCAGCTCCGCCAACATCGCCACCGGCTTCCACGCCGGGGACCCGACGCTCATGGACCGCACGGTTCGGGACGCCGTGGCGCACGGCGTCGGCATCGGCGCGCATCCCGGGTTCCGCGACCTGCAAGGCTTCGGACGCCGCCACATCGCGGCGCCGGCCGAGGACCTGGTGCATGACGTGCTGTACCAGGTCGGCGCGCTGGACGCCTTTGCCCGCCGGCACGGGCGCCGCTTGCAGCACGTGAAGCCGCACGGCGCGCTGTACATGCACGCGGCGCGCGACGAGGCGTTTTCCGCGGCGCTGGTCGAGTGCGTGCAGCGGTACTCGCCGGACCTGCTGCTGTACTGCATGGACGTGTCCATGACCTGCGCGGTCGCCCGCCGCGCCGGGCTGCGCACGGTGCGGGAGTTCTATGCCGACCGCGACTACGACCGCTCCGGCTCCATCGTGTTCGCCCGCCGGGTCGGCCGGCCGGACCCGGGGCGCGTCGCCGACAAGGTGTTGCGCGCCTGCCGCGACGGCCAGGTCGAGACCGTGGAGGGCGACACGGTCGAGGTGGCGTTCGAGTCGGTCTGCTTCCACTCCGACACGCCCGGCGCGTTCGAGCTGGCGCGCGCCATGCGGGACGCGCTGACCGCGGACGGCATCCGCATCGCCCCGCCCACGGCGGCTTGAGGAGCGCGACGCATGGCGACCACCACGGTGCAGGCCCCGCTTCCGGGCACCTTCTACCACCGCAGCGCGCCCGACCAGCCGCCGTTCAAGGCGCCGGGCGACGCCGTGGCGCCCGGCGACACGCTGGGCTTGATCGAGGTGATGAAGACCTTCACCCCCGTCGCCGCGGAGGCAGCCGGGCGGTTCGTCCGCTTCCTCGTGGCCGACGGCGACGCGGTGATGGCGGGCGAGCCGCTGTACGAGCTTGAGAGCTGAGCCGTGGGGTTGCGGAAAATCCTGGTCGCCAACCGCGGGGAGATCGCGGTGCGGATCGTGCGCGCGGCGCGCGACCTCGGCATCCGCACCGTGCAGGCCGTGAGCGCCGCCGACCGCGCCATGCTCGCCGCCCGGATGGCCGACGAGGCCGTGGAGATCGGCCCGGCGCCGGCGTCCCGCTCCTACCTGAACCGCGAGGCGCTGGTGGCCGCGGCGCTCGCCTGCGGGGCGGACGCCGTGCATCCCGGTTACGGCTTCCTGTCCGAGGACCCGCGCTTCGCCGAGGCCGTAGCAGCGGCGGGATTGGCGTTCATCGGCCCCGACGCCGCGACGATCCGGCGCATGGGCGACAAGGCCGCCGCACGCGCCGCTGCGGCGGACTCCGGGGTGCCCGCCGTGCCCGGCAGCGCGGGCCGGGTTGCCGATGTGGCGGCGGCGCTGGCGCTTGCGGACGGGATCGGCTTTCCGTTGATGGTCAAGGCGTCGGCCGGCGGCGGCGGGCGCGGCATCCGGGTCTGCGAGGACAGGGACGCGCTGGCGCGGCTGTTCCCGGTGGCCGCCGCCGAAGCGCTCGCGGCGTTCGGCGATGGCGGGCTGTATCTGGAGCGCTTCGTTGCCCGCGCCCGCCACGTCGAGGTGCAGGTGCTGGGCGACGGCGCCAATGTGGTGCACCTGTTCGAGCGCGAATGCTCCTTGCAGCGCCGCCGGCAGAAGATCTGGGAGGAGGCGCCGGCGCCGTGCCTTGGCGACGCGGCCCGTGCCCGGCTGTGCGCCGCCGCCGTCCGGCTGGCCCAGGGCATCGGCTACCGTGGCGCCGGCACGCTGGAGTTCCTGTACGACGAGGCCGGCGGCGAGTTCTACTTCATCGAGATGAACACACGCATCCAGGTCGAGCATCCCGTCACCGAGATGGTCACCGGCATCGACATCGTGCGCGAGATGATCCGGATCGCCGGCGGCGAGGCGCTGTCGTTCACCCAGGCCGACGTGGCGCTGCGCGGCCACGCCGTCGAGTGCCGCATCAACGCCGAGGACCCCGCCCAGGACTTCCGCCCGGCGCCGGGCCGCGTCACGGCGCTTACGGTCCCCGGCGGCCCCGGGGTGCGCTTCGACACCATGCTGTACGAGGGCTACGACGTGCCGCCGTTCTACGACTCGCTGCTGGGCAAGCTGGTGGCCTGGGACGAAACGCGGGCCGGCGCGCTGGCACGGATGCGCGGCGCGTTGGGGGAGCTGTCGGTCGCGGGCCTGCCGACCACGGCGGCGCTGCACCGCCGCCTGCTCGACGCGCCGGACGTGGCGGCCGGCCGCGTCCACACCGGCTGGCTCGAAGCCTGGCTCGCGGCCCAATCCCACCCCATCGCGGAGGCGAAGACATGACGGCGCGCTACTCCTTCGGCGGCGACGAGCATATCTTCGTCGAGCTTGACGAGGCGATGTCGCTCGGGGCGTTCTTCGGCTCGATCTCCATGGCAAACGCGGTGCGCGAAAGCGGCATCCGTGGCGTCAGCGAGGTATGCCCGGCCAACGCTTCCTTGCAGGTGCGCTTCGACCCCGACGTGATCGCGCCGGACGCCCTGCTTCGCGAGCTGCAAGCCTTGGAAGCCGCGTCGGGCCGGGCCGACAGGACGCTCGCCACCCGGATCGTCGAGATCCCCGTGCTGTACGGCGATCCCTGGACGCACGAGACGCTGATGCGCTTCCGCGAGCGCCACCAGGACCCGGGCGCCACCGACCTGGAGTACGCGGCCCGCATCAACGGCTACGGGGGCACGGACGAATTCATTGCGGCCCACGCGGCTGCGCCCTGGTTCGTCACCATGGTGGGCTTCGTCGCCGGGCTGCCGTTCATGTACCAGATGGTCGAGCGCGCCCGGCAGATCGAGGTGCCGAAGTACCTGCGCCCCCGCACCGACACGCCGCGGCTGACCGTGGGTCATGGCGGCTGCTTCGGCTGCATCTACTCGGTGCGCGGGGCGGGCGGCTACCAGATGTTCGGCATCACCCCCATGCCGATCTACGACCCGGCGCAGCAGGTCGGCTACCTGCGGGAGTTCATGATCTTCTTCCGCCCCGGCGACGTCGTGAAGTTCCGGCCCATCGGGCGGGAAGAGTACGACGCGACCGTGGCGGACCTGGGCGCCGGGCGCTGGGCGCCGGTGATCCGCCCGGCCGAGTTCTCGCTCGATGCGTTCGAGGCCGACCCCGCCGGAACCAACGCCCGCCTGTTGGAGACGCTGCATGGCCATTGAGGTGATCAAGCCGGGGCTGTCCACGACGGTGCAAGACCTCGGCCGGCCCGGGTACTACCACCTCGGCATCCCGCTGTCCGGGGCGATGGACCGCGCCGCACTGCGGGCGGCGAACCTCTTGGTCGGCAACGAGGAGGGCGCGGCGGCGCTGGAAGCCGTGTTCCTGGGTCCGGAGCTGCGGTTCACCGCCGATGCCTGCGTCGCGGTCACGGGCGCCGAGCTGCCGCCAAAGCTCGACGGGCACCCGCAGCCCGGGTGGACCGCGCTGCGGGTGCGCGCCGGGCAGGTGCTGGGCTTTGATTTCCTGCGCCGGGGCGCCCGCGCCTAT
>CAXUIQ010000110.1:0-9688 GCA_964250815.1 uncultured Acetobacteraceae bacterium | reverse complement strand
ATGGCGGTGGCGCCGATCCTGGTGTTCGGCTGGTTCAGCCAGCGCCAGCTCGTGCGCGGCCTGACCTTTGGCGCCGTGAAGTAGGAGGCTTCCCATGTCCACACTGACGCTGCGCGACCTGCGCAAGAGCTACGGCGCCACCGACGTGATCAAGGGCATCAACCTTGACGTGCTGGACCGCGAGTTCGTGGTGTTCGTCGGACCTTCCGGCTGCGGCAAGTCCACCCTGCTGCGCATGATCGCGGGGCTGGAGGACATCACTTCGGGCGAGTTGCAGATCGACGGCAGGCGGGTCAACGACGTGGGGCCGGCCGACCGGGGCCTGGCGATGGTGTTCCAGTCCTACGCGCTGTATCCGCACATGACGGTGCGGCAGAACATGGGCTTCGCGCTGCGGCTGGCGCGCGTTCCGAGAGCCGAGCGCGACCGCAAGGTGGACGAGGCCGCGCGCATCCTGCAACTCGGCCCCTATCTGGACCGGCGGCCCAAGGACCTGTCCGGCGGGCAGCGGCAGCGCGTCGCGATCGGCCGCTCCATCGTGCGGGAGCCCAAGGTGTTCCTGTTCGACGAGCCGCTGTCCAACCTCGATGCCGCGCTGCGCGGGCAGATGCGCATGGAGCTGCTGCGCCTGCACCAGGAACTGAACGCCACGATGATCTACGTCACGCACGACCAGGTCGAGGCGATGACGATGGCCGACAAGATCGTGGTGCTGCAGGCCGGGCTGGTCGAGCAGGTCGGCTCGCCGCTGGAGCTGTACCATCACCCCCAGAACCTGTTCGTCGCCGGGTTCATCGGCTCGCCCCGGATGAACCTGATGCCGGCGCGGGTGGCCGAAACGGGCGGCTCCGACGTGACCGTGGCCTTGGCGTCGGGGGCGCACGTGACGGTGCCGGCCTCCGCAGGCGGCCTGCGGACGGGCGACGCCGTCACGCTGGGCATCCGCCCCGAAGGCCTGCGCATCGACCCGGCGGGCTCGGTGGCGGGCGAGGTCACGCTGGTTGAGCGGCTCGGCGGCCTGACGCTTCTGCACGTCGCCGCCGCCGGGGACCAGGCGATGACGGTGCAGATCGAGGGCAGCGCCTCGATCCGGGCGCGCGAGCCTGTGCGCCTGTCGATCGACACCGCCGCCTGCCACCTGTTCGACAAGGGCGGCCAGGCCCTGTCGCGCTTGGTGCGGCACCCGCTCGCCGCCTGATTGCGGTTCGCCGACGCCGCGGCTGCAATCGGAATCGACGTTACGGCCCAAGACTGGGCTTGCACAACTTCAGGTTTCGTGGTGATACCTGGCTCTGTTCTTGGCACGCTATGGCGGGCCGAGGACGTGCCGCAAGCTGCGCTGGCCCGAGCCGGCCGCCTCTTGCGGTTGAGTGAGGCTGAGAGGACTTAGGGCACATCTCCGAGTTGCATCAAAGAGTAAGATTCATCTTGCGGTTGCTGCCGTGCTCTGCCACAGATGTATGAAGCCTGGCTGAACCTCGACCACTGCTGCGTGAAGTGCTGAATGGCCGTTTCGAAGGCGCGCCCACCTGCAATGGATGCCGCCCGCGATGACGGTTCGGTCGAGCATCTGCACCGGCGAATTGCCGAGCTGACCGAGGCGCTCGCGGCACGGGACGCTTTCATCGCCGTGGCCGGGCATGACCTGCGGAACGCGATGACGCCGATCCTGGGCCAGGTGGATCTGCTGATGGCCAGCCTTGCAGCTGGCAGATGTTCTCCGCAGCAAGTGGAGCAACGCTTGGAGCGGGTCCAGCAAACCATGGTCCGCTACCTGAAGCGTGCCAAGGTCCTGCTCGACGTGTCGCGCTTGACCAGCGGCATGCTCCGGCTCAATCCGGAGACGTTCGACCTTGCGGCGCTGCTGCGGGACGTGGCGGGCGACCTCCGTGCCGCATCCCGGCTTTCAGGCGCCGCCATCCGCGTCGTTGCGCCTGAAAGCCTGATGGTGACCTTGGACCAGCCGGCGACGGAGCAGATCGTCAGCAACCTGGTCCACAACGCCTTGCAATACGGCGCCCGCACCCCGGTCGAGGTCTGCGCCGCTGTGTCCGGGCCAAAGGTCCGCATCCAAATCCGCGACCATGGCGCCGGCGCCTCCGCCATCGACCGGTCCCGGGTTTCGGGACGGTTCGAGCGCGCGGCGCAAGGCGACCGCAGCGGCTTCAGCGTCGGGCTTTGGGTCGTCGGCCAGTTCGTGGCGGCGATGGGAGGGACGGTCAGCATCGACGACGCGCTGGGCGGGGGGGCGCTGCTGACGGTCGTGCTGCCGTTGCATCTGAAGGAGAGCCCGCATTGAACGAGACGGACCACGCCAAGCTCAGCCGCGTTTCGAGCGGCGTCGCCGGGCTTGACACCGTCCTGGGTGGCGGGTTCTTGAAGGGTGGGCTGTATATCCTCCAGGGCACGCCCGGCACCGGCAAGACGACGCTGGCCAACCAGATCTGCTTCCACCACGCCGCCCATGGCGGCCATGCGCTGTATGTCACGCTGCTTGCGGAGTACCATGCCCGCATGCTGCAGCACCTCGGCAGCATGTCCTTCTTCGACCCGCTGAAGATCCCGGGCAACCTGAGCTACCTGAGCGGCTTCAGCGTGCTGCGCCAGCAGGGATTGCGCAGCCTGCTGGACCTGGTGCGTCGGGAGGTCGCGGCCCGCGGCGCGTCGGTGCTGATGCTCGACGGCTTCGCCACGGCCCAGCGCACGTCTCCGAGCGACCAGACGCTCAACGAGTTCGTCCATGAATTGCAGGCCATCGCCATCGCAACGGACTGCACGACGTTCCTGCTCAACAGCGCCGGCAGCGAGGGCACCGTCACGCCCGAGCATACCATGGTCGATGGCATCGTGGAGCTGGGCGACCAACTGTTCGGCTGGTCGGCCGAGCGCGCGGTGCAGGTCACCAAGTTCCGCGGCAGCCGCTACCTGCGCGGACGCCACGCTTTCGAGATCACGTCGGACGGCCTGGTCGTGTATCCCCGGATCGAGTCGTTGCTGGCCCGTCCGTCGCAGCCCGACCAGGGCAGCGACGGCGGGCGGGTTTCGGCTGGCGGCGGCCCGCGGGACGCGATGCTGGGCGGCGGGCTGCCGGCGGCCTCGACCACCATGGTCATGGGGCCGTCCGGGGTCGGCAAGACGACGCTCGGCTTGCAATTCCTGTCCCGGTGCAGCGACGCGGAGCCGGGGCTGCTGTTCGGGTTTTACGAGACGCCGGCGCGCATCGCGGCCAAGGCCGGCGGGGTCTGCCCGCCGCTGCACGGCCTGCTCGACAGCGGCGCGGTGGAGGTGCTGTGGCAGCCGCCGACCGACGGGCTGATCGACGCCTACGGCGCGCAATTGCTGGAGGCCGTCCGCCGCCGGGGCGTGCGGCGGCTGTTCATCGACGGCCTGGGCGCCATCCAGGGCGTCGCCCGCGACCCAGGGCGCGTGGGCCACTACCTGAATGCGCTGGCGAACGAACTGCGGGTGCAGGGCGTCACGACCGTCTATACGCTGGAGGTCGCCGACATCATCGGCCCGAACATCCGGGCGCCGCTGGGCGACCTGTCCAGCCTGGCGGAGAACCTGGTGCTGCTCCGCTACATCGAGCTGCGCTCCCGCCTTTACCGCCTCATCTCCATCCTCAAGGTCCGCGACAGCGGCTTCAACCCGATTCTGCACGAGTTCGTGCTCACGGGCAACGGCCTGTCCATCGAGCCGTCCGGCGCCAGCGCCGAGGCGATCATGGCCGGCTTCTCGCGCGACTCGGCCGGCCCGCCTTCGGACGCCGCGCAGCCGACAGCACCCGGCGGCTGACGATGGCGACGGTGCTCGTGGTGGATGACGAGTTCGGGATCGCGGAGCTGTTCGAGGCCATCCTCACGGACGAGGGGCACCGCGTGCTGACCGCCATCAACGGAAAGCACGGATTGGAGGTGCTGGCGCAGGAGCCGGCCGACCTCATCTTCCTCGACTACATGATGCCGGTGATGAACGGGGCCGCCATGCTGGCCGCGGTGCTGGCCCACCCGACGTTCCGGCGCATTCCCGTCATCATCATGAGCGCCATGCTGGAGGCGGGCGTTGCCGAACGCTGCTCGGGCTACGCCGCGTTCCTGCCCAAGCCGTTCAGGATCGGCCAGGTCGTGGCGCTGACCGACCGCCTGCTCGGCAAGGTCGCCAGCCCTCCCGCGTGATCGGGGCGCGTCGGCTCACGACGCCGGGCGCACCACGTGGAACGCCGTCCCGGTGTTGGCGGGCACGCCGCTCGGGTTGTGCCAGGGAATGGTCCTGACCGCGGCGGCGCTGCCGGCCCACTGGTCCATCACCTGGATGCCGTGCTCGTCCTGCCCCAGGTAGATCGCCGCGTGGCTGCTGCCGTCCGTCGCGTTCGCGTAGCGGTCGGCGCCGTTGAACGTCGCGATTGCGGTGCCGGGCCGCAGGTCCGTGTTGCCCCGCACCGGCGCGCCGCATGTCCAGGTCCGGGTGGAGCCGATGCCAGGGTTTGCCGCCTGCACCAAGGCGACGCATTGGCCGGAGCCGGCAGACCGCCCGAGGTAGTGGGCGAAGTCCGCCGCCACGAAGCCACCGGGGGTGCCCAGCTTCGCCGCGGCCTGGCCAGGCGCCGCCGCGCGCGGCCCGGCGGCCCCGCTGCCCGGCGCGGCCTGCTGGCCGAACCGCGGCGTTGCGGCCATGGACGCCGCGACGAGCGCGGCGAAGGTGCCTGCGGCGGCGTTGGGCGGCCTGGCGCCGGCAGGCAGCAAGCGCACCTGGGCCGGCGGATTCCGCAGTATGAGACCGAGATTCTGGATCAAGCCCACCCCCGAAGCCGTGTCCGAGCCGGAGCATAGCGCGCATGGGTTGCGGAACCGTTAACCGGTCCGGCCGGGTGGCGTCAGCCCCGCGGACGGACCTGGAACTGGTTCCATTCGCTTGCGGCATAGTGCCCGCGGTTGCGGCCGACGGCATAAACGCGCCAGGCATAACGGCCCGGAACCCGGTCCAGCGCCGCAAGCGTGGCGCTTTCGTCCAGGTATGTCGCGAATACCTCCCGCGGCTGGATGGGATCGAGCGCCAGGAGCTGGACGAAGAACCGCACCGGAACCGGTTGCGCCGGGCTGATCCAGACCAGTTCCACCATGCCCGTGCCGCCCGGGACACCGGCGACGTCAGGCACCACGTCTCCGTCCGCCGGGGCGACCGGCTGCGCCGCCGCGATCGGGCGGTCCACGTCGGCCGGCGCCGGGGGACGCTGCCGCGCGTCCCCAGCCCGGCGCAGCGCGGCCAGCCTTTCTGCCGCCGCCGGCAGATCCACGGCGGCGGCGCGGAACCACGCTTCTGCCTGGTCGGGGTTCCGCGGCACGCCATCGCCGGCCGCATAAAGCTGGCCCAGGTTGTACTGCGCGCGGCGGTTGCCGTGGGCGGCCGCCCGGCTGTACCAAAGCGCTGCCTCGGGCGCATTGCGCGGCACGCCGTCGCCGGTGTCGGACATCGCGGCCACGTTGAACTCGGCCGCCGGGGACCCGGCTGCCGCTGCGCGCCGGTACCACCCGTAGGCCGTCGCCGGATCGCGCGGGACGCCTTGGCCGAGGTCGTAGAGGCTGCCCAAGGCGAGTTGCGCCGCGGGGTCGCCCGCTTCCGCTTGCGGTGCCCAAAGCTGGCGTGCCGTCTCATACCTGCCGGCCTCATAGGCCCGCTGCGCCGCGCCGGGATCGGCAGGCGGGGACTCGGCGCCGGTCACGAAGGGCAGGAGCAGCACCAGCCAAGCCCGGCCGAGTATCGTCCTTCTTGCCAATCCTTTGCGTCCCGGCGCCAGGCCTCAGCGCCAGGTGATCTCAACCCTTCTGTTCTGCGGTTCGGGCACGCCGCGCTGCGCCGGGACTGCCGGGTTCGTCTCGCCCTTGGCCAGGATCTGCGTCCGCTCGGCGGGAATGCCGCGCGCCAGCATGCCACGGGCCACGGCGTTCGCCCGGCGCTGCGAGAGCAGCAAGTTGTCGGCTGGCTGGCCCACCGCGTCGGTGGCGCCGCTCACGATCATGATGATGGGCCGCCCTTCCCGGTACAGCCGCGAGGCTTGGTCGAGGATCGCCTGGTTGCGGGCATCAAGCGTCGCAGCGCCGCTGTTGAACAGCAGGACGAGCTTCCCGGCCGGTTCCGCGCCTTCCACGGCGCCGCCGGGGACGGGCGCCGCCACGGGAGCTGTGGCCAGCGACGGTTGCGGGTCCGCCTGTTGCGCCATCGCGGCGGCGGCGGTGGTGGCCAGAACGACAGATCCGAAAAGACAGGCTTTAAGCGAGATGGTCATGGTATTTCCCCAGAACGCGGCGGGCGCGTCTTGCAGGTTGCAAACCTACCAGACTTGTGGGTGCCGCCGCGATAAAAAGGGGAAGAAACGCCTGTCCGGCTAATTTTTTGCCTAGTGGTCTGCCGCTCAGCGGGCCGGGCTGGCCGTATGCGTGGCCAGCACCGCATCGCTTGCGGAGTCCACCTCCTGCAAGCGGACCTCGTAGCCCCAAAGCGACGCGAGCTGCCGCAGCGTGGCCTCCGCATCCTTCTTCGCCAGGAGCTGGCCCGGCACGGTGCGGTGTTCCAGCAGCAGCCGCCGGTCGCCGAACAGGTCCACATCGACCACCTGGATGTCCGCGTCGCCCAGCCCAGGATCGTAGGACCGCGCCAGGCTGCGGCGGATCGAGCGGTAGCCCTCCTCGTCATGGATGGCATCGACCAGCAGCGTCGGCTCGGTCGTGTCGTCCATCAGCCGGAACATGCGGAAGTCGCGCATCACCTTGGGGGACAGGAACTGCAGGACGAAGCTCTCGTCGCGGTAGTTTGCCCAGGCATGGCGCAGGGTGCCCAGCGCGTTGCCGTTGCCGGCCCAGTCCGGGAACCACTCGCGATCCTCTTTCGTGGGCTGCTCGCAAATGCGGGCGATGTCGGTCATCATGGCATACCCCAGCGCATAGGGGTTGAAGCCCGGGCCGCCTGCGGGATGGTCGAAGCCCGGCTGCATGATGACGTTGCTGGTGGAGTGCAGCACCTCCAGGAACGCGGCGTCGTCGATCTGTCCGGTCTCGTGCAGCCGGGTCATGATGCGTTGATGCACCCAGGTGGCGCAGCCCTCGTTCATCAGCTTGACCTGCGGCTGCGGGTAGAAGTACTGCGCGATCAGCCGCACGATGCGGATGATCTCCCGCTCCCAGGCTTGCAGCTTGGGCGATGACTTCTCCAGGAAGTAGAGCAGATTTTCTTCGGGCAGGCCGAGGCGCCGCCGCCGTTCCGCGAGCTTGTCCACGCCCGGCGCCGGCTTGGTGCCCGGCACCGTGCGCCACAGGTCGTCGAACATGCGCTCGTCGTAGTCCTGACGCTCGCGCTCGCGCTTCTGCTCGGCCTTGAGGTTCATCGGACGGGTGCCGCCATGGCGATGCACGCCGTGGCGCGACAGGCTGTGCGCCGCGTCCAGCACGCGCTCCACCGCGGCGGTGCCGTGGCGGTCCTCGCACCCGGCGACGTATTGCCGGGCAAACCCCAGGTAGTCGAGGATCGCCGAGGCTTCCGTCCACTGCCGGAACAGGTGGTTGTTGCGGAAGAAGTGGTTGTGGCCGAACGCCGCGTGCGCGATCACCAGCGCCTGCATCGTCGCGCTGTTCTCCTCCATCAGGTAGGAGATGCAGGGGTTGGAGTTGATGACCACCTCGTAGGCGAGGCTGGTGTAGCCGCGGCGGTAGCTGCTTTCGTGCTGCAGGAAGCGCTTGCCGTAGGACCAGTGCCGGTAGGTCAGCGGCATGCCATGGGCGGTGTACACGTCGAGCATCTGCTCCGACGTGATGACCTCGATCCGGTTGGGGTAGAGTTCAAGGCCAAGCTCCTCGACGCCGATCCGCTCGATGGCGTCGTAGGAACGGCGCAGCGTGTCGAAGTTCCAGTCCGTGCCGCTGTAAAGCAGGGGCGAATCCATCAGGCTGGGACCTTTCGGCCGAACAGTTCGCGGAACACCGGGAAGATGTCCCGCCGCTCCGCCACCCGGCGCATCGCGAACTTGGGCGCCCGCTGCGCCAAGGGCGCGTAGCCCCGCCAAAGGTCGGTCTCGCCCCGGATGATCGCCGCCGACATCGAGACCTCGATGTAGGCGAAGTGCTGCACCATCGGCAGGATGTCGGCTTCCAGCATCGACACCGCGCGCTGGGTGTCGCTGCCGGAGTTGTCGCCGTCCGATGCCTGCGCGGCGTAGATGTTCCAGGATCCGGAGGGGTAGCGCTCCCGCTGGATGCGGGCGAGTTCGGCGAGCGCAGTGGACACCACGGTGCCGCCGGTGCGCGGGTCGGTGAAGAAGACCTCCTCCGTCACTTCCTCCGCCACCTCGGTGTGGCGGATGAACACCAGGTCCACCCGCTTGTAGCGGCGTTCCAGGAAAACGTGCAGCAGCAGGAAGAACCGCTTGGCCAAGTCCTTCATGCTTTCCGACATGGAGCCGGACACGTCCATCAGGCAGAACATCACCGCCCGGGTCGAGGGCTTCGGCACCTGGGTGTAGCGCCGGTAGCGCATGTCGATGGGATCGACCCATGGCACCCGTGCCAGGCGGCGCAGCGCCACCTCCAACTCGCCGCGCAGCGTGCGCAGGCGGTCGGCGTCTTCCCCGCTCGCTTCCAGGCGCGCGATCTCCGCCTCAAGCTCGCGCACCTCGGGCGGCTTCGGACGGCGCAGGCCGATGCGCCGGGCCAGCGACTGGCGCATGGAGCGGGACATGTCCACCTGCGACGGCGTGCCATCGACGCTGATGCCGGCCCGCACCGGCGCCATCGTCTCGGTCGCGACCACCTGGCTCTTGACCAGGTCGGGCAGTTCAAGGTCCTCGAAGAACAGGTCGAGGAATTCGTCGCGGGTCAGCACGAAGCGGAAGCCGTCCTGCGACTCGCCGCCGCCCTGGCCGGCCCCGTTGCCGCTGCCGCCCCCGCCGCCGCGCGGGCGGGCCAGGCGGTCGCCGGTCGAGAACTCCTTGTTGCCCGACAGCACCACCTGGCGTTCGCCGCTGGTGAACACGGTATGGAAGGAGGGTTCGTGCAGCACGTCGGAGGGGATGGTCACCGCCTCCCCGTGTCCGGTCTCCCGCAGGGTGCCCTGGGCGATGGCCGCCCGGGCGGCCCGCGCCACCTCTCCCCGCGCCCGGGCCAGCACGCGCTGCCGGTTCTCCAGGTTCTTGCCGTGCGGGTTGGGGCGCCTGTCGATGATATCCAAGGTCTCTCCGCTCAGGCCGATTGCTTGAACCGCATGTACCACTCGACCAGCCGGCGCACCTGGCGTTCCGTGTAGCCGCGCGAGACCATGCGCCTGACGAAATCGTTGTGCTTCTTCTCGGTCTCCCCGTCCTTCTTGGAGCCGAAGCTGATGACCGGCAGCAGGTCCTCCACCTGGGAGAACATCCGCTTCTCGATCACGTCGCGAATCTTCTCGTAGGAGGTCCAGGACGGATTGCGCCCGCCGTTCGACGCCCGGTTGCGCAGCGCGAACTTCACGACCTCGTTGCGGAAGTCCTTGGGGTTGGCGATGCCCGCTGGCTTCTCGATCTTGGTCAGCTCGCCATTCAGCAGGTCGCGGTTCAGCATCTGCCCGGTATCAGGGTCCTTGAAGTCCTGGTCCTCGATCCAGGCGTCGGCGTAGTCGAGGTAGCGGTCGAACAGGTTCTGGCCGTAGTCGCCGTAGCTTTCCAGGT
>CAXUIQ010000109.1:0-9689 GCA_964250815.1 uncultured Acetobacteraceae bacterium | reverse complement strand
CGGGCCGCCTGCTCGCGCCGGACCTGCGCCGGACCCTCCGCTGGCTGGAGCCGATGCTGCCGGGGGGCCTGGGCCGCCTGCCGCCCGATGTGTTGCGGTCGGCCGACGTTTCGGCGAAGATTTCCGTCGGTCCCGGCCAGGCGTCGCTGGCCGAGCGGAGCGGCGTGCTGGCCGGCGACCCGCTGACCGGCGGCCTTGGGATCAAGCTGGGGCCGCGGCTGTCGGTCGGCGCCGGGCTGTCGTTCGACCGGCTGGCGCTCGATCCCTGGCTGCCCGACCTTGCGGCGCTCGCGACGCCGGCCGGCATGTCGGACGCCATGGCCGCCGCCGCCGCGCTGGACGCCGACATGCACGTGCAGATCCGCAGCGCGACGTGGCGCGGCCTGCCGATGGGCCAGATCGCGCTCGACGCGCAGACCGAAGCCACGCGGCTGACCTTGCGCCGGCTGGAGGCCAACCCCGTGGGCGCGCGGCTCACGGCCTCCGCCACGGTGGGAGAGGGCGGGCGCGTGACCGAGGGCCGGGTGGAGGTGGCCGCGCCGGACCTCACCTCCGTGCGTGCGGCGCTGCCGCCGGGGCTGTCCGGGCCGCTGCTGGCGCTGCTCCGGGGTCCCGGCTCGGCCTTGCTGCAGTTCAACGGCCCGCCCGACGCGCTGATGGCCAAGCTGACCCTGGAAGCGTCGGATCTCCGGGTCGAGGCGCAGCCGACGCTCAACCTGCTGACCCGGCGCTGGTCGGGCCCGGCCACGCTGCACCATCCTGGCGCGCCGCGCCTCCTGGAGCAGGCGGGGCTTGGCAGCAACGCGGCCTGGCTGGGCGACGGGTCGCTGTCGCTGCGCGCGCAAGTCACCGCCGCGGACGGGCGCGCGGTGCTGGACCACTTCGACCTCGTGGCCGGCACGCTGCGGGCCAGCGGGCAGTTGACGGTGGAGGCGCCGGGCGAGCGGGGCCGCCCGCGCGCGTCCGTGTCGGGCCAGGTCGCCGCCGAAACGCTTCCGCTTCCGCTGCCTTACTGGCGCTCCACCGACCCGCTCCCCATTGCCGCGCTCTTGGGATGGCAAGCGGCAGTGCGGCTGGACGCAGACCAGGTCCTGCTGGCGCAAACGCCGGCACTGCAGAACTTCTCGGCGGAACTGGCGCTGCGCGAGGGCACGCTGACCATTCCGCGCGCCACCGCCCGGCTGGGCGACGGCACGGTGTCCGGCAGCGCGGTCCTGGTGGCCAACGACGGGCCGCCACGCTTGACCGTCCGGGCCGAGGTCGCCAATGCGGCGCTGGCCGGCGCGCTGCTGGACACGGCCGTGGACCTGACGGCAGGCTCCGTCGATGCCAAGCTGGATCTGACGGCGGTCGGATACAGCCCGGCGGCGCTGCTAGCGACGCTGTCCGGCTCAGCCGCGGTGTCCGTCCGCGATGGCGTGGCCGCGGGCTTCGACATCCCCGCCGCCCAAGCCGCCCTTGCCGACCCGGACCGCCGCCGCATCCCTGGCGAGGCGTCCGAAGCCCTGACCACGGGCACGACGCCGTTCAGCCGCCTCGACATGCCGTTGCAGGTGCGGCGCGGCGTGCTGTCAGGGGACGGCAGCCTGGCCAGCCCGGCCGGGCGCGCGCAGTTGTCAGGCAGCATCGACCTGCTCGGCGCGGCGGCGGACGAGCACATCGCCGTCTGGCCCGACGTGCGGGGCGAGCCGTCCGGGCCGGAACTCGGGCTGCGCATCGCCGGGCCGGCTGCGGCGCTCACGCGCACGCCGGAGCTTGCGGGCCTGACGCTGTGGCTGGCCGAACGGCCATGAGCCGCGGCGGCCCTGCCGGGCCGGACGGCGCAAGCCGCAGGCGTCGCGCGGACGGCCTCAGTGCTGGACCGGCGAGCCGCTGTCGAGCACCTCGAACATCTCGGCCACCAGGTTGGAGGCGGTTCCGGTGAAGCCGGCGCGGTCGGCGTCCTGCGCCAGGGTGAGCAGCCGGTCTGCGAGCATCAAGGGGCTGAACGGCGTGCGTTCGGTCGGGGCTGCGGGCGCGGTCGATTCCATGACTTTTCTCTGCAAAACGCGACGGCCATTCGTCACGCACCCATAATGTACATCAACTTCTTGCGAAATGGTTAAGCCCGCTGCTGCAAGGCGACAATTCTTAGCGCCGACGCCAGGGGCTGGCCCGGGCCTCGCTCCGCATCGACCTCCGCCACCAGCGCCGAAAGCGCCATGCCGCGCCGGGCGGCGATGTCCGACAGCGCCGACCAGAACTCAGGTTCCAACGCCACGCTGGTGCGGTGGCCCGACAGGCTGAAGCTGCGCTTGACCAGGCCCAATCGGCGCCCGGGTCAGTCGCCGAGGGTCGCGCCCGGCTGCGTCATGTCGGCCGGCACCACCCAGCGGTCGAAGTCCTCCGGCGACACGAAGCCGAGCCGCTCCGCCGCGTCCCGCAGCGTCATGTTCTCGGCCAAGGCGAGCTTGCCGATCCGCACGGCTTTGTCGTAGCCGATGCGCGGGTTCAGCGCCGTGACCAGCATGAGGGACTTCGCCAGGTTCTCGGCGATGCGGTCCCGGTTCGGCTCCAGCTTGTCCACCATGTTGCGCGCGAAGCTTTCCGCCGCGTCCGCAAGCAGCGCCGCCGAGCCGAGCACGTTGTGGATGATCAGCGGCTTGAACACGTTGAGTTCCAGGAAGCTCTGCGCCGCGCCCACCGTGACCGCGACGTGGTTGCCCATGACCTGGGCGCACACCATGGTCAGCGCCTCGCTCTGGGTGGGGTTGGTCTTGCCCGGCATGATGGAGGACGACAGCCCGTCCGCCGGCACGACCAGCTCCGACAAGCCGGAGCGCGGGCCGGAGCCGAGCAGGCGCACGTCGTTGCCGAGCTTGTTCAGCGACACCGCCAAGACGTTCAGCACGCCCGAAAGCTCCACGAACGCATCGTGCGCGCCCATGCCCTCGAACTTGTTGGGATTGGGCGTGAAGGGAAGGCCGGTCAGCGCCGCCATGCGCTCGCAGAACACGGTGTCGAACTGCGCATGCCGGTTGAGGCCGGTGCCGACGGCGGTGCCGCCCTGGGGCAGGCTGAGCAGCCGGGGCATCGTGCCCTCAAGCCGCTCCAGGCCCAGCTCGACCTGCCGCGCCCAGGCCGCGAACTCCTGGCCGAGCGTCACCGGCACCGCGTCCATCATGTGGGTGCGGCCCACCTTCACGATGCCGTCCCACTCCGCCGCGCGCCGGGCGAGGCTCTCGTGCAGGGTGCGGAGCGCCGGCAGGAGGCGGTGCCGCACCGCCTCCGCCGCCGCCACGTGCATCACCGTGGGGAAGGAGTCGTTGCTGCTCTGCCCGCGGTTCACGTGGTCGTTCGGATGCACGGGCGAGCGGCTGCCGCGGGGCTGGCCCAGCGCCTCGTTGGCGCGGTTCGCGATGACCTCGTTGGCGTTCATGTTGGTCTGGGTGCCCGACCCCGTTTGCCAGACCGGGAGGGGGAACTCCGCGTCCATCCGCCCGGCGGCGATCTCGGCGGCGGCGGCGGCGATCGGCCGGGCGATGTCGGGGGGCAACTCGCCCAGGGCCTCGTTCGCCTCGGCGCTCGCCTGCTTCTGCAAGCCCACGGCGCGGATCAGCACGGGCGGGAAGCGCTCATGGCCGATGCGGAACAGCAGCCGGGCGCGCTCGGTCTGCGGCCCCCAGTAGCGGGCGGCGTCGATCTCGATCGTGCCCAGGCTGTCGGTCTCGGTTCGGGCGGTTTCGGTCCTCGTGGTCTCGGTCATGGCGCACCTCCGCCTTGCAAACGCTTGACGGCCCAATCGGCTGCCTCGGCCACCACGGGATTCGCGTCCGCGCGCAGGCGCTCCGCCGCGGGGAGCAGGCCAGCGTCGCCGGAATTGCCGATGGCCGTCAGCACGTTGCGCACGAAGCGGTTGCGCCCGATGCGCTTCACCGGGGAGCCTGCGAAGCGGGCGCGGAACCCGGCGTCGTCCAGCGCCACCAATTCCGCCAGCGCCGGCGCCCGCAGGTCGTCGCGCGCCCGCAGCCTGGGGTGCGCCGCATGGGCGAAGCGGTTCCACGGGCAGGCGGCAAGGCAGTCGTCGCAGCCATAGATGCGGTTGCCCATCAAAGGGCGCAGCGCGGGCGGGATCGGCCCGGCGTGCTCGATGGTGAGGTAAGAGATGCAGCGCGTCGCATCCAGGCGGTAGGGCGCCGGGAACGCATCGGTCGGGCAGGCGGCCAGGCACCGGGCGCAGGTGCCGCAACGGTCGGCGTGCGCCGGGTCCGGCGGCAGGTCGAGCGTCGTCAGCACCTCGCCCAGGAACAGCCAGGAGCCGTGGGCGCGCGACACCAGGTTGGTGTGCTTGCCCTGCCAGCCCAGCCCGGCCTGCTGCGCCAGCGGCTTCTCCATGACGGGCGCGGTGTCCACGAACACCTTGACCTGCGGCCCGAAGCGGCTGGCGATGAAGGCACCCAGGTGCTTCAGCATTCCCTTTACAACATCGTGATAATCCCGATTGCGCGCATAAACCGAAACATTGCCGCAGTCCGGCTGTGCCAGCGCCGCGAGGGGGTCATCATCGGGTGCATAGCTGAGGCCGACCGCGACCACGCTGCGCGCCTCGGGCCAAAGCGCCTGCGGGTGGGCGCGTTGTTCCGCGCGCTCGGCAAGCCACCCCATGTCGCCGTGCTGGCCGGCGGCGAGGAACGCTGCGAGCCGGGTCCGCGTCTCCGGTCCCAGGGTGGCCGGGGCGAAGCCCACGGCGTGGAAGCCCAAGGCCAGCGCCTTGTCGCGGATGCGCTGCTTCGCAGCGGCGCCGGGCGTTGCCACGACGGGCGACCAGCCCTAGCCGCGCCCGCGATACGGCGCGACACCCTGATCGGGGAGCCACACGTCCTCGGGCGGCGCGCCGGTCTGCCAGAACACGTCGATGGGGATGCCGCCGCGAGGATACCAGTAAGCGCCGATGCGCAGCCAGCGCGGCGCGATGGCTTCCACAACCCGGCGCGCCACGTCCATCGTACATGCCTCATGGAACGCGCCGTGGTTGCGGAAGCTGGCCAGGAACAGTTTCAGCGACTTGCTCTCCACGATCCACTCGTCCGGCACGTAATCCAGCACGATGTGCGCGAAGTCCGGCTGGCCGGTCAGCGGACAGATCGAGGTGAACTCCGGGCAGGTGAAGCGGACGAGGTAGGCCAGGCCGGGCTGCGGGTTGCCCACCCGCTCCAGCACCGCGGCGTCGGGCGAGGCGGGCGCGGCAGTCGCAGCGCCGAGTTGGGTTAGGACGGTGTAGTCGGTCATCTCGGGTCCCCCGCGGCCCAGGCTGCGCGGACGGCGGCGGCGTGGGCATCAAGCCGGCCCTCCGTGATCGCCAAGCGCATCCCGCGCATCAAGGACTGATAGTACGTCAGGTTGTGCTGGGTCAGCAGCATCGGCCCGAGCATCTCGTCCGCCCGGAACAGATGGTGGAGGTAAGCGCGGCTGTGCCGGGTGCAAGCGGTGCAGGCGCACCCTTCGTCGAGCGGGCCGGCGTCGTCGAGGTGGCGGGCGTTGCGCAGGTTGAGCACGCCGCGCGAGGTATAGGCCCGCCCGGTGCGCCCGGCGCGCGTCGGCATCACGCAGTCGAACATGTCGATCCCGCGCGCCACCGCCGCCAGCAGGTCGTCCGGCGTGCCGACGCCCATGAGGTAGCGCGGGCGGTCCGGCGGCAGAAGCGGCACCGTGCTGTCCAGCACCGAAAGCATGGCCGCCTGGCCCTCGCCCACCGCCAGGCCGCCGACCGCGTAGCCCTCGAAGCCGATGGCCCGCAGCGCCTCGGCCGACGCCGCCCGCAGGTCCGGGAACACGCCGCCCTGCACGATGCCGAACTGGCCGTAGCCCGGACGCGCCACGAAGGCGTCGCGGGAGCGGGCGGCCCAGCGCATGGACAGCGCCATGCTGGCCTCCGCCTGGGCGGGCGTGGCGGGGAAGGGGGTGCACTCGTCCAAGACCATGGTGACCGTGGCGTCGAGCTTGTGCTGGATTTGCGTGGCGCTTTCGGGCGTCAGGCGATGGGCGCTGCCGTCCAGGTGGGAGCGGAAGGTGACGCCGCCCTCGTCCATGGTGCGCAGGCCCGCCAGCGACATGACCTGGAAGCCGCCGCTGTCGGTCAGGATGGGGCCGGGCCAGTCCATGAAGCGGTGCAGCCCGCCCAGCCGCTCGACCCGGTCGGCGCCGGGCCGCAGCATGAGGTGGTAGGTGTTGCCGAGCACCAGCCCGGCGCCGGTGGCGCGCACTTGGTCCGCCGTCATCGCCTTCACCGTGCCGGCGGTGCCGACCGGCATGAAGGTCGGCGTCTCGACGGTGCCGTGCGCGGTGCGCAGGACGCCGGCCCGCGCCGCGCCGTCCGTCGCCACCACGTGATGGCCGAAGCTCACGCCGCACGCTCCAGCAGGCAGGCGTCGCCGTAGGAGTAGAAGCGGTAGCCTTGCGCGATGGCGTGGGCGTAGGCCGCCTGCATCCGCTCCTGCCCGGAGAAGGCGCAAACCAGCATGAACAGCGTCGAGCGCGGCAGGTGGAAGTTCGTGACCAAGGCGCCCACCGCGCGGAAGTGGAAGCCCGGCGTGATGAACAGCCGCGTGTCGCCCCGGAACGGCTGCACCCGGCCCGTGGCAATCGCCGCGGTTTCCAAGACCCGCAGCGTCGTCGTGCCGACCGCCACCACGCGCCGCGCCGCGTTGATCGCCCGGGCCGCGTCCTCGGTCACTTCCCCCCACTCCGCGTGCATCGCGTGGTCGGCCACGTCGTCGGTGCGGACCGGCAGGAAGGTGCCGGCGCCGACGTGCAGCGTCACCAAGACCCGCGGGATGCCGGCCGCGTCGAGCGCGTCCAGCAGCGCATCGGAGAAGTGCAGCCCGGCGGTCGGCGCCGCGACCGCGCCTTCGCGGGCGGCGAACACGGTTTGGTAATCCGCGGCGTCCTCCGGCGTGGGGCCGCCGGGCCGGTCGATGTAGGGCGGCAGGGCCAGCGCCCCGGCACGGCGCAGCGCATCGGCGAAGGCGGCATCCGCCTGGTTGAACCGGACCGTGACGCCGCCATCCCCGTCCCGGGACAGCAGCGTGGCCGCGAGGTCCGGCGCGCCGTCGAAGGTCAGGGTGTCGCCGGGCCGCAGCCGCCGGGCGTTGCGGGCCAGGGCGTGCCAGGAGCCGTCGGGCCGCGGCTGGTCGAGCGTGAGGCCGATGCGCGCCGCGCCGCGCCGCGCCGCAAGCTGCGCCGGGATCACGCGGGTGTCGTTGGCCACCAGCACGTCGCCGGGGCGCAGCAGGGCGGGCAGGTCGCGGATGGCGCGATCCTGCAAGCCGTCGCCCACCACCAGCAGGCGCGAAGCGTCCCTCGGCCGCGCCGGGTGCTGGGCGATGCGGCCGGGCGGCAGGTCGAAATCGAAGTCGGAGAGGTGCAACGCGGATGGGTGCCGTCAGGCCGGGGCGGGCGTCACGCGCCGCAGCAGGCGGATCAGCGGGATGCTGAGGAGCACCGCCCACGCCTTGCCGATCACCTGCCCGGCCAGGAAATCGAGGCTGCCGAAGGCGAGCAGCAGGAACACCAGGCTATCGACCACCAGCCCGGCCAGCGAGCTTGCCAGCACCGCCGGCACCAGCCCGCGGCGTTGCAGCGGGGTATAGACGGCGAAATCCGCGAACTCGCTCAGCAGGAACGCGGCGCCGGACGCCAGCACGAGGGACGGCGGCGCGATCAGCGTGGAGAGCACGGCACCCAGCACGATCGCGCCGAGGCCCCAGGCGGCGCCTAGGCAGCGCTGCACCACGTCCCGCAGCACCAAGGCCGCGCCCACCGCCAGCACGCCGGACGGCGCCATGACGCTGGGCGCCACCGGCACCACGCAAGGCCCGGCGGGCACGCAGACGGTGCCGACGTGCTGGACCAGCCAGTTGGCGAACGGCACGGAGGCCAGGAACAGCAGCAGCGCCGAGAAGCCGATCCACGTATTCCTTGCGGCGCTTCCCGGGTCAGCGGGCAAGGTAGGACGAGATCTCGATCAGGTTGCCGTCGGGGTCGCGGCAGTACACCGACTGCATGATGCCCAAGGCACCCTCCTTGGCGACCGGCCCGGTCTCGATGGCGATGCCGCAGCGGTGCAGGTGCTCCACCACCTGGTCGGAGCCGACCGCGGTGACGAAGCACAGGTCGGCGGCGCCGGGCCGGCTGTTGACGCCGGTGAACCATGCCTTCGGGTCGGCGTCGTGCGGGCGCAGGTTGATCTTCTGGCCGCCGAACTTGAGCGCGGTGCGCTGGTCCTCGCCGAACTCCTCCCGGTCCATGCCGAGCACGCGCTGAAACCACGACGCGGTCCGCTCCACGTCGGCGCAGTTGATGACCAGGTGGTCGAGGCGGTCCACGGTGAAGCGCATCTATTCAAGCCCGTCGTAGAAGTCATGGCCCTTGTCGTCGATCACGATGAAGGCCGGGAAGTCCTCCACCTCGATGCGCCACACCGCCTCCATGCCGAGTTCCTCGTATTCGAGCACCTCGACCTTGCGGATGCAGTCCTGCGCCAGACGCGCCGCGGCGCCGCCGACGCTGCCGAGGTAGAACCCGCCATAGGCTCGGCAGGCGTCCCGCACCGCGCGGGAGCGGTTGCCCTTCGCCAGCATCACCAGGCTGCCGCCGGCGCGCTGGAACTCGGCGACGTAGCTGTCCATCCGCCCCGCGGTGGTCGGGCCGAAGCTGCCGGTGGCGAAACCTTCGGGCGTCTTGGCCGGCCCGGCGTAGTACACCGGGTGGTCCTTGATGTAGTCCGGCAGGCCCTCGCCGCGGTCCAGCCGCTCCTTGAGCTTGGCGTGGGCGATGTCGCGCGCCACCACGACGGTGCCGGTCAGCGCCAGCCGGGTCTTGACGGGGTGGGCCGAAAGCTGGCGGCGGATCGCATGCATCGGCTGGTTCAGATCGACGCGCACCACGTCGCCGCCCAGGATGCTGTCGGCCGCTTCCGGCAGGTACTGCGACGGGTCGGTTTCCAACTGCTCCAGGAACACGCCGTCCGGGGTGATCTTGGCCAGGATCTGCCGGTCGGCGCTGCACGACACGCCGATGCCGACCGGCAGGCTGGCGCCGTGCCGCGGCAGGCGGACCACCCGCACGTCATGGCAGAAGTACTTGCCGCCGAACTGCGCCCCGATGCCCATGGCGCGGGTCAGCTCCAGAACCTTCTGCTCCATGTCCAGGTCGCGGAACGCATGGCCCGCGAGGCTCCCCGCCGTCGGCAGCGCGTCGAGCCACTTGGTCGAGGCGAGCTTCACCGTCTTGAGGCACAGCTCCGCCGAGGTGCCGCCGATCACGATGGAAAGGTGGTACGGCGGGCAGGCCGAGGTGCCGAGGGTGCGGATGCGGGCGCCGATGTAGTCCAGCAGCTTCACCGGGTTGAGGATGGCCCGGGTTTCCTGGAACAGGAAGCTCTTGTTGGCCGACCCGCCGCCCTTGGCGATGAACATCAGCAGCATCTCGTCCGCATGATGCTCGCCCGGCGCGGCGGCGATGTCGAACTGCACCGGCAGGTTGTTGCCGGTGTTCTTCTCCTCGAACATGCTGAGCGGCGCCATCTGCGAATAGCGCAGGTTGCTTTCGGTGTAGCTGCGGTGGACGCCGTAGGATAGCGCTTCCTCCTCGTCGCCCTCGCCCCAGACGCGCTGGCCCTTCTTGCCGCACACCCGCGCCGTGCCGGTGTC
>CAXUIQ010000108.1:0-9736 GCA_964250815.1 uncultured Acetobacteraceae bacterium | reverse complement strand
CCATCGGCGGCTGGCGCAACTGCCGCAACTGACCGCGCGCCGCCCGCCACGCCACGGGCGCCCGCATCGAGGCGGACGCGCGCGCCGAGGTCGAGGCGGCGTGCCGCCGCCTCGTGGCGCGCTTCGCGGCCGGCTGACGCGCCCCAGGGACGATCGCCGGTGCCGCGCTACAAGGTCCTCAAGAGCGTCGCCCACAGCGCGGGGCACTCGTACCTGAGCCTGATGAACTGGCGCGATGGCGACTACGTCGTCGAGCACCTGTTCCGGCGCGCGCGCGAGACGGGCGTCACCGTGGCCCGCGTGGACCTCCTCCGGGGCCGCGTCGAGCCCGAGGCGTTCCGGACCCCGACCCTCATGGCGTCGGCCGCGACCCAGGCGGCGTGGGGGGGCCGCCCCCGCGGGCGGCGGCGGGGGGGGGGCCGGGGGGGGGGGGGGGGGCCCCCCCCCCCCGCGGGGGGGGGGGCGCCCCCCCCCCCCCGCGATGCGCGAAGGCTGCCGCCCGGTGCTGGAACGGCTCGGCGCGCCGTTCGGCCCCGACACCATCGTGGGCGGGCTGTCCATCGCCGAGCAGCAGCTCGTCGAGATCACCCGGGCGCTGCACGCGCAGTCGAAGATCCTGGTGCTGGACGAGCCGACCACGGCGCTGTCGTCCCGGGAAACCGACCGGCTGTTCGGGCTGGTGCGCCAGCTCCGCGCCGACGGCATCGCGTTGATCTACATCAGCCACCGCATGGCGGAGGTGTACGAGCTGGCCGACCGCGTGTCCGTGCTGCGGGACGGCGGCTATGTCGGCACGCTCACGCGGGACGAGCTGAGCGCGGAGGCGCTGGTCAAGATGATGGTCGGGCGCGACCTGTCGAGCTTCTACACCAAGACCTCGCACGCCCCGGAGGACAGCCGCGGCCCGGTGATCCTGGAAGTGCAGGGCATCACCGACGGCGGACGGCGCGTGAAGCCGTGCAGCCTCAAGCTGCACCAGGGCGAAGTGCTGGGCATCGCCGGGCTGGTCGGCTCCGGGCGCACGGAGCTGGCCCGGCTGATCTACGGCGCGGACGCGAAGGCCGGCGGCCAGGTGGCGCTGAACGGCAGCGTGCTGGCCGTGCGCGGGCCGGAGGACGCGCTGGCCGCCGGCATCGCCTACCTCACCGAGGACCGCAAGCGCCTGGGGCTGTTCCTGGACCTCCCGTGCGGCACCAACATCAACCTCGGCGTGATCGCACGGGATGCCAAGCGCGGCGGCATCCTCGACCTCGCGGCCGCGCGGCGGCGCGCGGCGGAAGCGTTCAAGGCGCTGCGCGTGCGCGCGGCCAGCCCGGCGGTCACGGTGGGCAGCCTGTCGGGCGGCAACCAGCAGAAGGTGCTGCTGTCGCGTTGGCTGGAAACCGGGCCGAAGGTGCTGATCCTCGACGAGCCGACCCGCGGCGTCGATATCGGCGCGAAGTCGGAGATCTACCGCATCATCGACGAGCTGGCCCAGCGCGGCATCGGCGTCATCGTCATCTCAAGCGAGCTGCCGGAGATCATCGGCACCTGCGACCGCGTGCTGGTGATGCGGGAGGGTCACATCGCCGGCGAGGTGGGCGGCCCCGGCGGCGTGCCGATCACCCAGGAGAACATCATGGCCTACGGTGCCGGGGCGGCGGCCGCATAACCCAAGGGAGGAACCCTCATGTCCGAAGTTGACGAGAAAACCGCCACCGCCGCCGTGCCTGCCAGCCCCGCCGCGGCGCCCACCCCGGCCGCCGGGGGTGCGGGGCTGTCCTCGCGGCAGGTGCAGATCCGCAGCGTCATCCAGGCGATCGGCATGCTGCCGGTGCTGATCATCCTGGCGGTCGCCTTCCACTACCTCGGCGAAGGCCGGTTCCTCACCGGGCAGAACCTGTCGATCGTGGCGCAGCAGGCGGCGATCAACTGCGTGCTGGGCGCCGGCATGACCTTTGTGATCCTCACGGGCGGCATCGACCTTTCGGTCGGCTCCATGCTGGCGGCGTCGGCGATGTCGGCGCTGATCGTCTCGCTGGTGCCGGGCTTCGGCCTCTTGGGCGTGCCGGCGGCGCTGCTGACCGGGCTGTTCTTCGGCCTGATCAACGGCAGCCTCGTCGCGTTCGCCGGGCTGCCGCCGTTCATCGTGACGCTCGGCTCGCTCACCGCGGTGCGAGGCCTGGCGCGGCTGATGGGCAGCGACTCGACCATCTTCAACCCCGACCTATCGTTCGCCGCCATCGGCAACGCGACCATCCCGATCACGTCCGGCTTCGGCATCCCGGTGCTGGCGATCATCGCGCTCGTGGTGATCGTGGCGTCCTGGTTCGTGCTGCGCCGCACGGTCCTGGGGGTGTGGATCTACGCCGTCGGCGGCAACCCGGCGGCGGCGCGGCTGTCGGGCATCAAGGTGTGGCGCATCCTGTTGTTCGTGTATGCCGTCTCCGGCCTGCTCGCGGGCCTGGGCGGCGTGATGTCGGCAGCAAGGCTGTTCGCCGCCAACGGCCTGCAGCTCGGGCAAAGCTACGAGCTGGACGCCATCGCCGCCGTGATCCTGGGCGGCACCAGCTTCGTGGGCGGCATCGGCTCCATCTGGGGCACGCTGATCGGCGCGCTGATCATCGCCGTTCTATCGAATGGGTTGACCTTGCTGGGCGTTTCGGACATCTGGCAGTTCATCGTCAAGGGCCTGGTGATCATCGGCGCCGTGGCGCTGGACCGCGCCCGGCTGCAAGGCAACGCACGCACCTGAGCGCCTGACGCACGTGGAGCACCCCGGGCCGCCGGCCCGGGGACGCGCCGCCGGCGGGCCGTGGCCCAACCGCCGCGGCGAAACAATCGGGCTTGGAGGTTACGCTTGATGTTGAGAACCCTGTTGCTGGCCGGCGCGGCCTTCGCGCTTCTTTCCGGGGCGGCGTCCGCCAAGGACCTGAAGGCGGTCGGCGTCACCGTCGGCTCGCTCGGCAACCCGTATTTCGTGACCGTCGGCAAGGGCGTGACCGACGCGGTACACGAGATCAACCCGCAGGCCAAGGTGACGATCTCCTCGGCCGACTACGACCTGAACAAGCAGTTCACCCAGATCGACAACTTCATTTCTGCCGGGGTGGACCTGATCCTGGTCAACGCCGCCGACCCGCGGGCCATCGCGCCTGCGATCAAGCGGGCGCAGGCGGCGGGCATCACCGTGGTGGGCGTGGATGTCGCGGCGGCGGGCGCGGACGCCACGGTGCAGACCAACAACACCGAGGCCGGCGAGATCGCCTGCAAGTTCATGGCCGACGCCATCGGCGGCAAGGGCAACGTGGTGATCGAGAACGGGCCGCAGGTGTCCGCGGTCATTGACCGGGTGAACGGCTGCAAGCAGGTGCTGGGCGGCTATCCCAACATCAAGCTGCTGTCGTTCGACCAGGACGGCAAGGGATCGCGCGACGGCGGGCTGAACGTGATGCAGGGCTTCCTGACGCGCTTCCCGAGCATCCAGGGCGTGTTCACCATCAACGACCCGCAGGCGATCGGCAGCGACCTCGCGGCCAAGCAGCTCAACCGCACCGGCATCGTCATCGCTTCGGTGGACGGCGCGCCCGACATCGTGGGCGCGTTGAAGGGCCAGACGCAGGTCCAGGCCTCGGCCAGCCAGGACCCGTATGCCATGGGCAAGCTCGCGGTGCAGACGGGCGTGGACATCATGAACGGCAAGAAGCCGGAGAACCCGATGATCCTGATGAAGCCGCAGCTCGTCACCCGGGACAACGTCAACAGCTACCAGGGCTGGACGTCGCACTGAGCTTTGCCGCGGGGCTGTGCCGGCTGGCGCAGCCCCGGGCACCAGGTCAGCGGCTCAGCTCGCGGATCATCTCGTCGAGGCCGCCCGGCGTCAGCGGGAACATGCGGTCCTCCATCAGCCGGCGCACCATGCCGACCGACTGCGTGAAGCCCCACTCGTCGCGCGGCACCGGGTTGAGCCAGGCGCTGCGCCGCCATTGCCCGAGCAGCCGCGCCATCCAGGCGGCGCCCGGCTCGTCGTTCCAGTGCTCGACGCTGCCGCCGGGCGAGGCGATCTCATAGGGGCTCATGGTCGCGTCGCCGACGAAGATCGCACGGTAGTCGGGACCGTAGGTGCGGATCACCTGCTCGGTCGGGATCGTTTCGTTGCGCCGACGGTGGTTGCGCTGCCAGACGCGCTCGTAGGGGCAGTTGTGGAAGTAGTAGAAGGCGAGGTGCTTGAACTCGCTCCTCGCGGCGGAGAACAGTTCTTCGGATGCGCGCACGTGGTCGTCCATCGAGCCGCCCACGTCGAGGAACAGCAGCACCTTCACCGCATTGTGCCGTTCCGGCACCATCTTGAGGTCGAGCGACCCGGCGTTGTGCGCCGTCGCCCGGATGGTGCCCGGCATGTCCAGCTCGGTCGCAGCACCCTCCCGCGCGAAGCGCCGCAGCCGGCGGAGCGCCAACTTGACGTTGCGGGTGCCTAGCTCCACGCCGTCGTCGAGGTCGCGGAACTCGCGCTTGTCCCACACCTTCACCGCCCGGCGGTGGCGGCTTCTGTCCTGGCCGATCCGCACGCCTTCCGGGTTGTAGCCGTAGGCGCCGAACGGCGATGTGCCGGCGGTGCCGATCCATTTGCTTCCGCCCTGGTGCCGGCCCTGCTGCTCGGCCAGGCGCTGGCGCAGCGTTTCCATCAGCTTGTCGAAGCCGCCCAGCGCCTCGACCTGCGCCCGCTCCTCTGCCGTCAGGTGCTTCTCCGCCATCCGGCGCAGCCATTCCCCCGGCAGGGCGCGCGGCGCGATGCCTCCCTCCGCGCCCTCCGCCGGCGCTTCCAGCCCGCGGAACACCTGGCTGAACACCCTGTCGAACCGGTCCAGGTGCCGCTCGTCCTTCACCAGCGCGGCGCGGCTCAAGTAGTAGAAATCCTCCACGCTGTAGTCCGCGACCCCGGCCCGCATCGCGCCGAGCAGGGTCAAGTACTCGGTGATCGACGCCGGCACGCCTGCGTCCCGCAGCGCCAGGACGAACTGCGCGAACACGTCAGCCGCCGCGGCGGTTCAGGAAGGCCAGCCGCTCGAACAGGTGCACGTCCTGCTCGTTCTTCAGCAGCGCCCCGTGCAGCGGCGGGATCACCAGCTTGGCGTCCTGGCTGCGCAGCGCCTCCGCCGGCATGTCCTCGATCATCAGGAGCTTGAGCCAGTCCAGCAACTCGGAGGTCGCCGGCTTCTTCTTCAGCCCCGGCACGTCCCGCACCTGGAAGAACACGGTCAGCGCCTCCCGCGCCAGGTCGCGTTGCAGGCCCGGGTAGTGCGCCTCCACGATCCGCTCCATGGTCGGCCGGTCGGGGAAGCGGATGTAGTGGAAGAAGCAGCGGCGCAAGAAGGCGTCCGGCAGTTCCTTCTCGTTGTTGGAGGTGATGATCACGACGGGGCGGTGCTTGGCGGCGACGGTCTGCCGGGTTTCGTAAACAAAGAACTGCATGCGGTCGAGTTCGAGCAGCAGGTCGTTCGGGAACTCGATGTCGGCCTTGTCGATCTCGTCGATCAGCACGACCTGGGGGCGGTCCGCCTCGAAGGCGTCCCACAGCTTGCCGCGGACGATGTAGTTGGCGATGTCCGCCACCTTGGGATCGCCCAACTGGCTGTCGCGCAGGCGGGACACGGCATCGTACTCGTATAAGCCCTGCTGCGCCTTGGTGGTGGACTTGATGTGCCATTCCACGAGCGGATAGCCGAGGACGGCCGCGACCTCGTGCGCCAGCACGGTCTTGCCGGTGCCGGGTTCGCCCTTCACCAGCAGGGGCCGCTGCAAGGCGACGGCGGCGTTGACCGCCACCTCCAGGTCGCGGGACGCGATGTAGCGTTCGGTGCTCTTGAAGCCGCTCACTCGTTTGGTTCCTTTGCAGATGGCGCCCGGCGGCGCGCGTGCGCCCAGATCGCGAAGGCGTAGTGCAGCGCCGTGTCCTTCAGCGCGTCGAACCGCCCGGCAGCGCCGCCGTGCCCGGCTTCCATGTTGGTGCGCAGCAGCACCGGCTCGCCGCTCGTGGTCGCGCCCCGCAGGCGGGCGACCCACTTCGCCGGCTCCCAATACGTCACCCGCGGGTCGGACAGGCCCGCGGTGGCGAGCACCGCCGGGTAAGGCCGGGGGGCGATGTTGTCGTAGGGCGAGTAGGCGGCGATGGCGTCGTAGGCGGCGGGGTCCTCGATCGGGTTGCCCCACTCCGGCCATTCCGGCGGGGTGAGCGGCAGGGTCGTGTCGGACATGGTGTTCAGCACATCGACGAACGGCACGGCGGCGACGATCCCGGCCCACAGGTCGGGCCGCATGTTGGCGACCGCCCCCACCAAGAGGCCGCCAGCCGAGCCGCCCATCGCCACCATGCCGCCGCGCCGCCCGAAGCCTTGATCCGCCAGGTGCTCGGCGGCTACGGTGAAGTCGGTGAACGTGTTGGGCTTCTTCGCCCCGCGCCCGTCGAGGAACCAGCCCCAGCCCTTCTCCGACCCGCCGCGCACGTGCGCGGTCGCCCAGATCCAGCCGCGATCCACCAGGCTGAGACCACGGATGGAGAAGGACGGCTCCATCGCCATGCCGTAGGAGCCGTAGCCGTACAGCAGCAGCGGCGCCGACCCGTCCGCGGGCGTGTCCCGGCGCATCAGCACGGTGACGGGCACCAGCGCCCCGTCGGGCGCCGGGGCGTGCAGGCGGCGCGCGACGTAGCGGGCCGGGTCGTGGCCGGACGGGATTTCCTGCGTCTTGCGCAGCGTCGCCGCATGGGTGTCCATGTCGAAATCGAACCACTGGCGCGGCGTGGTGGGCGATTCGTAGGTGTAGCGCAGCGTGGCCGTGTCGTATTCGAGGCCGCCGCCCAGGCGCAGCACGTACGCTTCCTCCTCCACCCCGATCACGTGTTCCCGCCCAGTGCCGCGGCTCGTGATCACGATGCGGTTGTTGGCGTCCGCCCGCTCCAGCCGCGCGAAGTGCCCGGCGTAGGCGGCGGTGCCGACGACCAAGCGGCCCGGCTCGTGCGCGACCCAGTCCCGCCAGTGCTCCCGGCCCGGCGTGTCCTCCGGGGCGCTCACGAGCTTGAAGTCCACCGCGCCGTCCGCGTTCGTGCGGATGATGAGGCGGCCGTCCCAGTGCTCCACGTCGTAGCGCACCCCGGTCTGCCGACGTTCGACGAGGCGCGGCGCGGCAACCGGGTCGGCGGCGGGGATCAGCCACGCCTCGCTGGTCTGCTGGTCGCCGCAGGCGATCACGAGAAAGGCCCGGGAGTCGGTTTGCGAGATGCTGAGGAAGAAACCGGGGTCAGGCTCAGCATACACCAGCACGTCGTCCGCGGGGGCGCCCGGCACCGGGCGGCGATAGATGCGCGCCGGGCGGCCGTTCTCATCCCGGAGGGTCCAGAACAAGGAGGCGCCGTCGGCGGACCAGGCGAAGTTGCCGGTGCAGTTCTCGACTGCCTCCGGCAGCAGCTTGCCGGTCGCCAGGTCCTTGATGCGGACGCGGTACACCTCCGACCCCTGGGTGTCCTCGGCATAGGCGAACAGCCGGTGGTCCGGGCTGTGGCGGGCGGCGGCGAGCGCGAAGTAGGGGTGGCCTTCCGCCAGGGCGGCGGCGTCGATCAGGACCTGCTCGCCGTCCGCCTGCCCGCGGGGCCGCCGGGCATGCACCGGATATTGCGCGCCGGGTTCGTAGCGGGCGTAGTACTCCCAAGGGCCGTCGGGGTTGGGGAGGCTGGCCTCGTCCGGCTTCATGCGGCCCTTGATCTCGCCGATGATCTGCTGCTGCAAGGCTTCGGCGTCCGCCAGCACGGCCGCCGTGTAGGCGTTCTCGGCTTCCAGGTGCGCGCGGATGTCGGCCCGCAGCGCCGCCGGGTCGTGCAGCACCTGCTGCCAGTCCGCGTCCTTCATCCAGGCGTAGTCGTCGGTGCGGACGCGGCCGAGCTGCTCGATGCGCAGCGGCTCTTTGCGGACGGGGGGCGGGGCAGGGGTCATGCGCCCCATCAAAGTGGGGGATGGCCCGGTCCGTCAAGCAAGGCCGGCCACGGGTCGAGGGGGCCGGCTGGCTCTTTGACGAAATCCACGAACGCGCGCAACGGTACGGGCAGCAGGCGCCGTCCGGGATAGTAGAGGAACGGCCCCGGGAAGCGCGGCCACCACGGCTCCAGCACCGGCTCCGGCACGCCGCTGTCCGGATGCGGGCGCAGCCAGTCCTCGAACAGGGTGACGATGCCGGTGCCGGCGACCGCCGCGTCCACCACGAGGTCGGTGGCCACCCCCACCCGCACCGAGGTCTCGACGTGGGGAAACGGAGGCGCTGTTCCGCGACCATCTCGCGGGCCACCTGCCCGGCCTGTCGTCGCGGGCGCTGCGCAGCGTCGCGCGCCCCTACACCAACACGCCCGATGGGGATTTCCTCATCGCGCGTGCGCCGGATTTGGCGGTGTTCGGTGCCGGGCGGCTCGCCGCCGCAGCGGGCGTGTCAGCACCGTCATGACAGAAGCACTTTCGGCAAAGTGCATTGCCAGCCGCTTGGCATTGCAAAATCTGCGACTTGTAGCGGACAACCAAACGCATTACCTCTGTACGAGTCCGAATCGGAAATCCGACAGCCATGGTCCTGCTTGCCGAGATGTTTGATCGCCACATGAGAGCAATCGGCGTGATCACCGTGCGCTGGTCGGCAGTCGATCGCCTGCTCCACGATATCCTGAAGGATCGTTTTCGCTGGCCGGACCATGCCGAGAAGCTGCAGGCATGCGGTGCCGGCAGGAACCGGCTGAAGTACTTCAAAGCAAGACTCGACGATGCGGAGCTGCCACCGGAGGCGAAAAGTAGCCTTGCTCATGCAGTCGATCAGCTCATTGCATTGTATGAGGAGCGGAACTCTATTGTACACGGGCAATACGGCATAGCCTTTGATGATAATGGCGGCATGTCCGCCTCTTGGAGCGACATCGGCTTGAGAAAAAGAAAGAACGAGGCGCCTCCGCCTGGTCATTTGGAACCCGCACCAGTCACAGTGGATCACCTGATGCAACATGCGGATGCCGTGTACGAAGCCAGCAAATCGCCTTCCGGATTCCTGCATCACCGCTCTTGATCCAAACCGGACCACGCCCTTTCCAGTCCGTCGTCTCACGCTTGCCCGCGAGACCGGTGCCGGTTTGTCCAGGCTCTCCCCTTTCGAGACGGACGCCATGAGCCGGCCCCGGGCAGGCCCATAAGACGGCTTCTGGCCCGGCCCCAATTGACTATTTTGCAATCACGCAAATTCGAACACCCAAACGGTAACGATCTTTCAAGCGCTGTCTCTGACCCTCTCCCGCGGCGCTGCCGGCGTCCGCACCGCCAGCAGCACGCCCGCGACGATGGCGGTGACCGCGGCCGTCGCGAGCGGGGTCGGCCACTCGCCCAGGATCGGGATGCCGAGCAGGATGGCCATGACCGGCACCAGGGACACCACCGACGCCGCGGCGCCCGGCCCGATCAGCGCAATGGCGCGGTTGTAGGCGATGATGGACACGCCGCTGACCAGCACGCCCTGGTACAGCGCCTGCAACGCCACCTCCGGCCACGGCGCCAGGCCCAGGCGCGAGAAGCCGGACAGCGCGTAGATCGGCAGATACGCCGCTGACGAATACAGGCAGACCAGCGCCGCCGCCTGCACCGGGGTCAGCCCGGCCCGCCGCACCCGCAGCGTGTACACCGCCCAAAGCGCGGACGCGGACAGCAGCGCCGCGTTGGCGGCCCAGGCGTCCCACGGA
>CAXUIQ010000107.1:3087-9748 GCA_964250815.1 uncultured Acetobacteraceae bacterium | reverse complement strand
CTAAGCAGGCTTTCGTGGCTTGGGCCACGAATGCCCGCTTAGGAGTCGTTGAAGACGCATCATTTTATCTGCTGCGCGTGAGCACGCTCCGCAGAATGATGCTTAGCTGCGCCGGATGCCACCGTTTCCTACAGGCACTCCGCCGCTGCAAAGACGCCGCAGCAGGACCAAACAGGCGCAGCAGGACCAAATACGCTTCGACACTGAAAATAGAACCGAAGTCCGAGCGGGTCACCCAAACCGGTTCTCAGAACAGCCCCTCGATCATCCCGTCCGCATCCAACCGGATGGTGTTCGCCGCCGGCACCCGCGGCAGGCCCGGCATGGTCATGATGTCCCCACACACCGCGACGACGAAGCCGGCGCCCGCGGATAGCCGGACCTCGCGCACGGGCAGCACGTGGTTGTCCGGCGCGCCCATGGCGGTCGGGTCGGCGCTGAAGCTGTACTGGGTCTTGGCGATGCAGACGGGCAGGTCGCGGTGGCCTGCCGCCTCGAACGCTTGCAGCCGCTTCGCCACCGCCGGCATCAGGGCGATGTCGCTCGCCCGGTAGATCTGCTGCGCAATGGTCCGAACCTTGTCCGCAAGCCCCAGGGATGGCGGGTAGAGTGGCTTGTACTGCGCTTCGCCGCCGTCGATCCGGGCCAACACGGCGCGGGCCAGCGCTTCCGCCCCCGCCGCGCCGTCCGCCCAATGCGTGCAAAGCACCGTCTCGACGCCGTGCCCTCCCATCGCGGCCTGCACCACCGCGAACTCGCCCGGCGTGTCCGACACGAACTGGTTGAGCGCGACCACGACGGGCAGGCCGAACTTCTGCAAATTCTCGACGTGCCGGGCCAGGTTAACCAGGCCGCGCTCGACGGTCGCCGTGTCCTCCCGCCCCAGGTCGGACTTCGCCGTGCCGCCGTGCATCTTGAGCGCCCGCAAGGTCGCCACCACGACGGCGCAGCGCGGCGCCAGCCCGGCGCTCGGGCACTTGATGTCGAGGAACTTCTCGCCGCCCAGGTCCGCGCCGAACCCGGCCTCCGTCACCACCACGTCGGCCAGCTTCAGGCCGAGCCGGGTGGCCATCACCGAGTTGCAGCCGTGGGCGATGTTGGCGAACGGCCCGCCGTGGATCAGCGCCGGCGACCCGTCCAGCGTCTGCACCAGGTTGGGCGCCAGCGCGTCGCGCAGCAGGGCCGCCATGGCGCCGTCCGCCTGCAAGTCCCGCGCCGTCACCGCCGGGCCGTCCCGCCGCGACGCCACCTCCATGCGCCCGAGCCTGGCTTGCAGGTCGCCGAGGCCCCGCGCCAGGCAGAACACGGCCATCACCTCGCTCGCCACGGTGATGTCGAAGCTGTCCTCCCGCGGCGACCCGTTGGCGGCACCCCCCAGCCCGTTGACGATGCTGCGCAGCGCCCGGTCGTTCATGTCGAGCGCGCGGCGCCAGGTGATCCGCCGCGGGTCGATCCCCAGCGCATTCCCCCAATACAGGTGGTTGTCGAGCAGCGCCGCGAGCAGGTTGTTCGCCGACGTGATCGCGTGGAAGTCGCCGGTGAAGTGCAGGTTGATCTCGTCCATTGGCGCCACCTGCGCCCGCCCGCCGCCGGTCGCGCCCCCCTTCACGCCGAAGCACGGACCCAGCGACGGCTCCCGCAGGCAGATCATCGCCCGGCGTCCCACGCGGTTCAGCGCGTCGCCCAGGCCGATGGTGGTGGTGGTCTTGCCCTCCCCGGCGGCGGTCGGGCTGCTGCCCGTCACCAGCACCAGCGCGCCGTCCGGTCGGGCTTCCTGGGCCTTGATGAAATCAAGGCCGACCTTCGCCTTGAACCGCCCGTATGGTTCCAGCGCCTCGGCCGGGATGCCGGCGGCTTTTGCCACCTCGGCGATGGGGCGCAGCCGCGCGGCCCGGGCGATCTCCAAATCGGTGGGCATCAGGCCGCTTCCCGGGTCCGCACGCCCAGGGCGGCCATCGCCTCGCCCATGGCCCGCACGGCGCCCTGCACGTCGTCCGGCGTGACCGCGCCGATGCAGCCGACCCGGAAGCTCGGCTCGGGCGTATTGTAGAAATTGCTGATCAGCACCCCGCGCGCCTTCAGTTGATCGACGAAGGCTTGCAGGTTCCAGGCCGGGTCGGGCGGCGCTTGGACGTTGACGACCACCGGCCCTTGCACGCCCGGCGGCAGGCACGGCTGCAAGCCGAGGCCGCGGACGCCGTCGTAGAGCACGCGCATGTTCGCGGTGTAGCGCGCGAGCCGCGCCGGCTGCCCGCCCTCCGCGTCGAACCGGTCGAGCGCCACGTCGAACGCCGCGACCGCCTGCGCCGCCGGGGTGAAGCGGGAGGTGCCCAGGCCCCACCGCTCGCCGTTCTCATGGATGTCGGCAAGGTCCAGCGACCAGCTCGCCGCCCGCCCGGCGCCGGCGCGCAGGCTGTCCACCCGGGCCACCGTGAAGGACATGCCCGGCAGCCCTTCGATGCACTTGTTGGAGGTGAAGCTGAGGCTGTCCACCATCGGCAGGCGGCCGATGTCGAGCGGCATGGCCCCGAACGCCGACACGGCATCGACCAGCACCCGCCGTCCTTCCCGCCCGGCGGCCTCGGCCAAAGCCAGCGCGTCGTGCACGATCCCGGTCGCGGTCTCGCTGTGAACGATGGCCAGGTGGCTGATCGCCGGGTCGGACGCCAGCGCCGCCCGCACCGCGGCGGGATCGACCCGCTCCGTCGGCGGAACCGGGAGTGTCGCGGCCCGGCGCCCCGCCTCGATCGCCAGCCGGACCAGCCGGTCGGCGTATTGCCCGGTCAGCGGCACCAGGATCGTCCCGCCCGGCGCCACGAAGGTGCGGATGGCGGCTTCCAGCGCGAAATGGCCGCAGCCCGGCAGCGGCAGCGCGGGGGGCGCGCCCGGCGGGCGGCGGGGGCGGGCGAGCACGCGCTGCCGCACCCGGGCCATCAGGCCGCGGAACTCCAGGTCCCAGGGCGCATAGTCCAAGGCTGCCGCGGCACGCACGGACGGGTGGGTGGTGACCGGTCCTGGGATCAGGAGGAGCATGGCGGCGTGGGACCTGCGTTTGAGGCGTCAAGAAGTTGGAGGCGTCAAGAAACCGAGTCGTCGCGCGGACGTGCTGCGGGATGCAGCATCGCAGAGGGCCGGCGATCTTGCTAGAACCGCCGCATGACATCGCCCCTGCCGCTGCCGGAATGGGTTCCCCCATGGGCCCAACTGCCCATCCTGATCGCAGCCCTGCTGTTCGGCCTCATGTTCCTGCTGATGCCGTTCGCCGTGTTCGGCGTCAAAGGGCGGCTCGACCTGCTGGAGGCGCGCCTCGACGAGATCCAGGGCGAGATCCGCAGCCTCGCCTTGCGCCTGCCGGAACCGGGCCTGGACGACGCCGGGGCCATGCCGGGCAGGGCCTCCCTCGGCGTCCGAAGCGGCCTTGCCGACGCAGGCCGGCCTGCCGGTCCCGAGTACGACGACTACGGAAGCCAGCGTCCCCCCATTCCGCCGGCCCCGCAGGACCGCCGCCCGCTCTCCGGTGGTCCGTCCCGCGCCCGCACGGAACCGCGGCTTTACTGAACTGCCGCTTGCACGGGGATCGCCACACGGTGCTTGATGAGGCCCGAACCATGCGGAGCAGCCGCCGATGCGCGTGAGCGTCGTCCAGATGAACCCCGGCGCCGACAAGGCCGCCAACATCGCCCAGGCCGTCCGGCTGATCGACGGCGCCATGGAGGCCGACCGTCCCGGCCTGGTGGGCTTGCCCGAGATGTGGACCTGCCTCGGCGGCGACCGCGCCACGAAGCAGGCGGCGGCGGAGGTGCTGCCGGCGCCAGGCTCGAACCAGCCGGGCGGTCCCGCCTACGAGTTCCTGCGCCGCACCGCGCGGGAGCGCGGCATCCACCTCCATGGCGGTTCCATGGGCGAGCAGGCGGCGGACGGGACCCGGCTGTTCAACACGACGATGGTGTTCAGCCCAGAAGGCGCCGAGGTCGCGCGCTACCGCAAGATCCACCTGTTCGACATCACGACGCCCGAGGGCCATGGCTACCGGGAAAGCGCAAGTTACGGTGCCGGTTCAGAGGTCGTGACTTTCGAGGCGGACGGCGTCCGGGTGGGCTGCGCGATCTGCTACGACCTGCGGTTTCCCGAGCTGTTCCTGGCGCTCCGCCGGGCCGGCGCGGCGCTGATGTTCCTGCCGTCCGCGTTCACCGTGGCGACCGGGCGGGACCATTGGGAGGTGCTGCTGCGCGCCCGCGCCATCGAGACCCAGTGCTGGATGGCGGCCCCGGCCACCTGGGGCCGGCACCGCGACGGCGCCGGGCAGGACCGTTTCACCTACGGGCATTCGCTGGTTTGCGATCCCTGGGGGCAAGTGGTTTCGACGGTATCGGACGGCGTGGGCTGGGCCACGGCGCGCATCGACCCGGCGCTGCTCGCCCGGGTCCGCCGGGACATGCCCGTGCTGGACCACCGGCGCGACGACATCTTCGGCCCGAAGGGCCTGCGCCCGGCATGAGGGCGCGGGCGCAGGGCTTCGCAAAGCGGCGGCGGGCCTGATGTCGGAGGCCGGAGCGTTGCTCGGAATGCCCGGGACATCCGGCATTCCCCACTTCTCCAGCCCTGTCGGGCGCATCGCGTTCGTCGCGTCGCCGACAGCGCTTGCGACGGAAAGCCGCGAGCGCCTCGTGCTGCTGCATGGGAATTGCCCCGTGCAGGACGCGGACGTGGTCGTGTGCCTCGGCGGCGACGGCTTCATGCTGGAAACGCTGCACCGCATCATGGCCAGCCAAGCGGCCACGCCGGTCTATGGGATGAACTGCGGCTCGGTGGGGTTCCTGATGAACGCCTTCGCCGAAGACGGGCTGCCGGCCCGCCTGGGCCGGGCGCAGGCGGCGGTGCTGCATCCGCTCCGCATGCACGCCGTCACCCACACCGGCGCCGTCGAGGAGGCGCTGGCGCTGAACGAGGTGTCGCTGCTGCGCCAGTTGCGCCAGGCGGCGAAGATCCGCATCACCGTGGATGGCCGGGTGCGGCTGCCGGAGCTGATCTGCGACGGCGTGCTGGTGTCCACGCCCGCGGGATCGACCGCCTACAACCTGTCCGCCCATGGCCCGATCGTGCCGCTGTCGGCCAACCTGCTGCCCTTGACCCCGATCAGCGCCTTCCGCCCCCGGCGCTGGCGTGGCGCCTTGCTGCCCAGCACCGCGGACGTGCTGTTCGAGATCCTGGAGCTGGACAAGCGGCCGGTGGCGGCGGTCGCAGACTTCACCGAGGTCCGCGACGTCGCCTCGGTCGCGATCAGCGAGGACCGGACGGTCGCCACGACGATCCTGTTCGATCCGGAGCAGGGCCTGTCCGAGCGGATCGTCACCGAACAGTTCACCGTGTGAGGCGGGAGACGCCGGCGCCGCAGATCTTCGGCGGCTCCGGCACCCCCCGCTTGCCCCTGGCCTATGCGCAGTGCGGCCCGGACGTGACGCGCCCCCTTGTCAAGCGCTCCCGTGTCAAGCGGCCCCGAGATGCGCGACGACGCTCATGGCCGGCGCGGCGTGCGGCAGCATGCCCAGGACCTCGCTCGGCGCCGAGGACAGCAGTTGGCTCAGGGCGACGCTCGGGACGGACGGCGCGGCCTGGTCGCGCACCGTGTAGCCGCGGCCCCAAACGGTTCCGATGACCTCGCCGGCGCCGGCCTGCGCCAGCTTCTTGCGCAGCTTGCAGATGAACACGTCGATGATCTTCACCTCCGGCTCGTCCATGCCGCCGTAGAGGTGGTTGAGAAAGGCTTCCTTGGTCAGCACGGTGCCCTTGCGCAGCACCATCAACTCCAGCATCGCGTATTCCTTCCCGGTCAGGTGGATCGGCTGGCCGGACACCAGCACCTCGCGGCTTTCGAGGTTGAGCTGCAATGCGCCGACCCGCAGCGTCGGCTGGCTGTAGCCCTTGCTGCGACGCACGATGGCCTTGATGCGGGCGACCAGCTCGGTGCTGTCGAACGGCTTGGTGACGAAGTCGTCGGCACCGACGCTGAACGCCTTGACCTTGTCCTGCGGCCGGGTCAGCGCGGACAGGACGATGACCGGCGCCTCGATCCGGTTGGACCGCATCCGGCGGACCACTTCGTAGCCGTCCATGTCGGGCAGCACCAGGTCGAGCAGGACGATGTCATAGTCGTAATGGCGGACGAGTTCGAGCGCCTCTTCCCCGGTGTCGATGTGATCGACGATGCCGCCGTTCGCCTTCAACACCTGCATCACGTTGCGGGCCGTCGCGAGTTCGTTTTGAACCAGTAGCACACGCATGGGTTGTTCCTTGCTGATCGACAAAAATAATATGCAACTTATGCGTGCTTTTGTCCATGAAAAATTCACCTTTTAGGCGTATCAAGAGTGAGACATAGATTTTAATAGGACGAACAGGGCCTGGCGATGAACAGAATGCGAAACGTCCGATGATCCCGAGCCAAGCCCATACTAACGGAACGCCGCAGGGCGGCGTGATACAGCGGTTGCAGGCAGCCCCGGCGGCGGTTTGCCAAGCTGGACAGTTAAGCCTGCATGGACGGGTCGCCGCGGTTTCCGGGATGATGGTGGAGGTCGCCGGATTGGCCGGCCATGCCGCCGTGGGCGACCGCATCACCCTTGCACCGCAATCAGGCCCGGCGCAGCACGGCAAGGCCCAG
>CAXUIQ010000107.1:0-3077 GCA_964250815.1 uncultured Acetobacteraceae bacterium | reverse complement strand
CCGCGCCGCGGCGCGCCCCCCGCGGCCCCGGGGGGGCGCCCGCGCGGCCCTGCCCGCCGCGCTGGCGTTCGGCACGCTTGCCGGCATCGGACCGGGCTGCACGGCCGCCACGTCCCATTCCGGCGCGCGCATGGCGCAGCTCGCCGTGAGCGACGGCTGGCTTGGCCGGGTCGTCGATCCCATGGGCTGCGCCTTGGACGGGCTGGGGCCGCTTCCCGCCGGCACGACGCCCTGCCCGGTCAACGCCGCGCCGCCCTGCGCGGCGACGCGGGCGCGGCTGGGTCCGCGCGTCGGCTTGGGCGTCCGCGCGCTCGACCTGTTCACCACGATGCGGCAGGGCCAGCGCCTGGGCTTGTTCGCCGGGTCCGGCGTCGGCAAGTCCACCCTCCTCTCCATGTTGGCGCAACGGGCGCAGTGCGACGTCGTCGTGCTGGCCTTGATCGGGGAACGCGGGCGGGAAGTGCGGGAGTTCCTGGAGGACGACCTGGGTGCGGAGGGCCTCGCCCGCTCCGTCGTCGTGGTCGCGACCTCGGACCAGCCCCCGCTGATGCGGCGGGAGGCCGCCTACTCCGCCATGACCATCGCCGAGCATTTCCGCGAGCAGGGCAAGTCCGTCCTGCTCCTGATGGACAGCGTGACCCGCTTCTGTCTGGCGCTGCGCGAGATCGGCCTTGCCGCCGGAGAGCCGCCCGCCACGCGCGGCTATCCGCCCAGCGTCTTTGCCGAGCTTCCGCGCCTGCTGGAGCGCGCTGGCCCCGGCCCGGACCGGGGCGCCGCCACCGGGCACATCACGGCGCTGTTCACCGTGCTGGTGGAGGGCGACGACCATAACGAGCCGGTGGCCGACGCGGTGCGGGGCATCCTGGACGGCCACGTCGTGCTCGACCGCAGGATCGGCGAGGGCGGGCGCTATCCCGCGGTGGACGTGCTGCGCTCCCTGTCGCGGACCGTGCCCGGCTGCAACAGCCCGGTCGAGAACCGGCGGACCCGGCGGGCACGCGGCATCCTGGCCCTGCACGCCGAACTTGCGGATTTGGTTCGCCTGGGCGCCTACCGCCCGGGCACGGACGCCGCCTCCGACGAGGCGCTTCGTCTTGCCCCTGCAATCGAAGGCGTGCTGCAACAAGGCAAGCACGAGTGGTGCGGGCTGGACCAGGCCTTCGAGTCGCTGCGCGTCGCTTTGGAGGAGCCGGATGAAGCATAAGGCCGTTCAAACCGTGGCGCGCTTGCGCCGCCTGGCACTCGACGACGCGAGCCAGGCCCTGTCCCGGGCGCTGGCCGCCGAAGCCGCCGCCGCTGGCCGTGCCGACGAGGCTGCCCGGCAGATCGCCGAGGAAGCCGAGGCGGCGTCGAGCCTGGCCGGGACCGATGCCACCGTCGAGGCCTTCGCTGCCTGGCTGCCCGGCGCACGCCAGCACGCGGCCGAGGCGCGGGACGCCTGCGAGCGCGCGGGCGCCGAGGTCGCCCGGCTCCGCGCCGTGCTGACCGCAAGCCGCGCCGCGTTCGAGGCCGTCGAAGCCCTCCTGGCGCAGCGCACGGAAGCCGAGGCCAAGGAGCGCGACCGCCGCAGCCAGGCCGAGCTGGACGAGGCCGGGCGCCAGACCGAGCCGCGGTAGCGCGTCGCAAGGGATAGTCTGGCGACGAGGCCCGGCCGTTGCGGCGCCGCTTGCGTTGGGCACCGGGCTGTTGGATATCGGCCTGATGCCAAACCTTCCAGCGTCCATGCCCTTCAACGTGAAGCCGGCGAGAATTCTGTGGGCAGACCCCGCAAACGGCACTCCACCCGAGCTTCGGGCCATGCCGTGTCCGAACTGCGGTTCCGAGGCTGCCAAGTCGTTGGTCCTGACGTTCGATGGGCCGCACGGCACACTTTCGATGCAGCCGCTCAAGGTGCTGCGCTGCCCGGCCTGCGCTTGCCACTTCTACGACAACCAGAGTCCACCCGACTACACCGACCCCGAGATGAACGACTACGGCCGAGTGCCGTTCTATGTGCAGCAAGGCGCCGGGATCGGGTTGATCACGCGCCCCTTGGCGCAAGCCGCCGCCCCGCCGGGCAGCAGCTACATGGAGGTTGGCTGCGGCTACGGCTTCGGCCTCGATTTTGCGATCCACAGCCGCGGATGGAACGGAGTCGGCATTGACCCGGCGCCGCTGGCCTCGGTGGGACGCGAGGCCCTGAACATCGCGATCGACCTTCGCTACCTGCGCGAGGACGACGAGGCCCGCGGCACGATGGACGTGGTCATGGCATCGGAGGTCGTCGAACACGTCTCCTCCCCCGCCGCGTTCATCCGCACGCTGCGGGCCATGCTGCGGCCCGGCGGACTGCTGGTGCTGACCACCCCAAACGGCGACGACATCGTTCCGGCGACATCTCCCGGCATCATCACCTCGCTGCTGTCGCCGATGCTGCACCTCGTGATCCAGAATCGTGGAAGCCTCACCGCACTGCTGCGCCAGGCCGGTTTCGGCCATGTGGACGTCCAGGTCGATGGCCATTCCCTGGTCGCCTTCGCGAGCGATGCTCCTCTGCTGCTGGAGAACGACCGCGCCAAGCTGCGCCGGTCGTATCGTGCGCACCTCGCGCGCCGGGCCAAGGCGTTCGACGCTTCAAGCGACGTGTTCCTGGGCTATGCCGGGCGCTTGTTCCTGGAAAGCGTGAACGACGGCGACATGGATGCAGCCGCACGCGCCTGGTCCTTGCTGGTGCCGGCCTGCCATGACCGGTTCGGCTTCGATCTCGACCAGCTCGAAGAGCTTCCGCCAGCGGTTGCGACCTGCGACCTTGAGGAGATGGTGCGCCTGGTTCCGTTGAACCTGGGCGGGTTGCTGTATGCACGCGGCATCCAACGCTTGAGGGAAGGCGTGCCGCGACCGGCGCTTGAAAAGCAGTTCGCCCTTGCTGCCGAGGCCGCCGCCGCACTGCGCCGGGCGCTGAACGCCTGGGCCATGGAAGACGGCCAGACCGAGGACATCGGCTGGACGGCCTCGGCGGAGGCGCTGCTCTGCGCCGCTGCCGCAGGCGCCCCGGACGTCGCCGCCCGGCTGGCCGCGCTGCCTCCTGCCCCGGCAGG
>CAXUIQ010000106.1:0-9768 GCA_964250815.1 uncultured Acetobacteraceae bacterium | reverse complement strand
GTTCAACGTCGAGGGGATCAACCGCGGGCTCCGCGGCAACGACGGCGGGTTCAACACGGTCCAACTCGGCACCGGCCCGATGGTCGAGCTGCGGGACCAGGCGACCGGCACCCCGGTCGTCAACGAGGCCGGCGGCCAGCCGCGCCGGATCCCGTTCTGGTTGCTGACGGTCGCCGGGCTGGCCGTCGTGGCGGCCGGGGCCGTCGCGGTGCGGCGCTTCGCCGCCGCGGGACCGCGCCCCACGCAGCGGCGCCCGGCGGTCACGGTGATGAAGCCGCTTTGCGGCGCGGAGCCTCTGCTGGATGCGGCGCTCGCCTCCATCTGCCGCCAGGACTACCCGGAGTTCCAGGTCGTGTTCGGCGTGCAGGACGCGGACGACCCGGCGCTGATGGCCGTGCAGCGGGTCCGGCGGCGCTTTCCCGACTGCGACATCGCGGTCGTGGTCAACGCGACGCTGCACGGGTCGAACCGCAAGGTCAGCAACCTCATCAACATGATGCTGGACGCGCGGCACGACGTGCTGGTGTTCTCCGACAGCGACCTGCACGTGCCGCCGGACTACCTGGACGGGATCGTCGCCCGGCTGGAGCAGCCAGGCACCGGCCTCGTGACCTCCTTGTGCCTCGGCCTGCCGACGGCGGCCGGCCCGGCGGCCCGGCTCGGCGCCACCGGCATCAGCCACCTGTTCCTGCCCGGCGCGCTGCTGTCCCGCGCCCTGGGCCGCGAGGACTGCCTGGGCACCACCATGGCGCTGCGGCGCGGCACCCTGGAGCGGGTCGGCGGGCTGCAATCCCTGGTGCGGCACCTGGCCGACGACAACGTGCTCGCCCAGCGGGTCCGGCAGCTTGGCCTGCGGGTGGGGCTGGCCGGCACGGTGCCGATGACGGCCGTGCCGGAAGCCTCGCTGCGCGCACTTTGGCAGCACGAGATGCGCTGGGCGCGCACCATCCGGGCGCTGGAACCTGTGCTGTTCACCACCTCCGTCCTGCAATACCCGCTGTTCTGGGCCGCCTGCGCCTGCCTGCTGGCCCAAGGCGCGGCCTGGTCCGTGGGCCTGTTCGGCGCGGCTTGGGCGGCCCGGGCGCTTGCAGCGCTTTGGATCGACCGGTCGCTGCGGCAGGAATGGCGGCCGGCGGTCGCCGTGCCGTTCTGGCTGCTGCCGCTCCGCGACGCCTTGTCGGTCAGCGAGGTTTTCGCCAGCTATCTCGGCGCCCGCGTCGTGTGGCGCGGGCACGTCATGCACGCCGACGACGGGCGCTCGGCGATCACCGGGGCGTAGGAGCGCCCGGCGCTACAGGGCCGGCAGGCGGCAGTTCTCGCCGATGGCGGCGTGGAACGGCGTCCAGACCTCCGTGCGGCCCAGCAGCGGGATGCCGACGTAGCCGCGCACGCGCAGGCGGCGCTGCTCGTCAAGGCGCATGCGCGCACGGTAGGTCTTGCCGTCCCGCGGATCGGTGATCCGGATGGCCCAGCTTTGCTCCCCGTCCGGCACGCCGCCGCGGATGATCGTGAGGCCGCACTGGCTGCGCCCCTCGTTGTCGGTCGGGAACGGGTCGTCGGGGTGGTCGAGGGTGACGCCGACGATGCGCCCGCACAGCATGGCGCCGCACGGCTCGATGGCGATCACCGCCTCCTTGTCCTGCGTCAGCCAGCGGCCGACCGGCGTGTCCCGCTCCGCCGCTTGGACGGACGGGGCAGCCGACAGCAGGCCCAGGACCGCAGCCACGCGGGCGGGGCGCATCATCCGTCGAGGGTTGCCGCAGCCCACGGTGCGGGCGGCAGGCCCGGGCCGCTCAAGAGCGGCTGCCTGCGCGCGTGGCTGCCGCCGCGCCCTTGTCCGCGGTCGCATCCGAGACTGCGATGCTGACCATCATCTCGTCGCCCAGGCGTTCCAGCATCTCCCGCAACTCGGCAGCTTCAACGCCGTCGGGCACGCGGAGAAGGGCCACCGCCTGGAACATCTGCTCCGCGGAGAATGCGCCGCTCGTGACCTTGGTGGTCAGCTCCTCGATGTTGACGCGGCGCTCGGCGAGCACCCGGGCGATGTCGCGGATGATGCCGGGCCGGTCATGGCCGATCAGGTCCAGTTGGAACAGGGTATGGGCCTGCTGCGTTGCTTCGGGATCAGCCCGTTGCACCGTCAGGCGAAAATGCCCCTCTTCCAGCCCTTGCAGCTCGCCCGTGAGGGCATCGACCTGCGCGTCGGGAACGCTGACCAGCAGGATGCCCGCGAACTGCCCGGCCAGCCGCGCCATCTCGCTGTCCAGCCAGCTTCCGCCGCAACTCGCCAACGCCTTCGACAGGCTGCTCACCAGCCCCGGCCGATCCGGTCCAACCAACGTCAGGACGAGCAACGCCATGGCAGCTTCCTTCAAGGTTCGGCCACGCGCGCCGTCATGCCGCGCCACCAGCCGGCGCCCAACATACCCCGCCACGGGGCCGGCGGCGAGAGCCCCCGGCGCCCCGCGACCCCCCCCCCCCCCCGGCCCCCAACCACCCCCCCCCGGGGGCCGGGGGGCCCCGCGGCCCGCCCCCGCCGCAGTCCAGGCCGCCTGATGCGGACCAACGGAAGACGCCGATGAGTCCTGCGCAGGCGAGGCAAGAGACGATGCCGCTGCGAGGCGGCGTGGCCGTCGTCACCGGGGCGGCGAGCGGCATCGGCGCGGCGCTGGCGGACGTGCTGGCCGGGCGCGGTTGCGCCCTCGCGCTGGCCGACGTGGACGTGGCCGGGCTGCGGGAGGCGGCGGCCCGGGCGCGCACGGCGGGCGTCGCCGTGAGCGAGCACCGGCTCGACGTGGCCGACAACGAGGCGGTGGCGGCGTTCCCGGACGCGGTGCTGGCCGAGCACGGCCGGGCCAGCGTGCTGGTGAACAACGCGGGCGTCGCCCTGGGCGGACGCTTCGAGCAGGTCTCGCCCGAGGACTTCGATTGGCTGGTCTCGATCAACTTCGGCGGCGTCGTGCGGATGACCCGCGCTTTCCTGCCCCTGCTGCAGCGGGAGCCGGCCGCGCAACTGGTCAACCTGTCAAGCGTGTTCGGCATCATCGCCCCGCCGGGGCAGACGGCCTATGCCGCCAGCAAGTTCGCGGTCCGCGGCTTTTCCGAGGCGCTGCGGCACGAGCTGGACGGCTCCTCCGTCGGCGTCACGGTGGTGCATCCCGGCGGCGTGCGGACCGCCATCGCGGCCAATGCCCGGCGCACCGGGCTGAGCAACGCCGAAACCGAGGCGCAAGCCAAGGCATGGGCCAAGTTGCTCCGCCTCGACCCGCGGGACGCGGCCGAGCGCATCGTCCGCGGCATCGAGCGGCGGGAGAAGCGGGTCCTGGTCGGACGGGACGCGCAGCAGGCCACGCTGGTGCAAAGGCTGTTCCCGGTGGAATACTGGCGCGTGCTCCGGCGCGCCATGCGCAGCTCCTGAAGCGCTTGCGCGATCAAATGGATGGGGTGGCCCGCCACGGCGGATGGGATGCGGCCCGCCAAGGCGTAGCTGGTTGGGATGGCAAGGACATGGCAGGATGAGGGTCGCATCGCGGGGTTTCGGCGCCGGCATGGGGGCGCACGGCACGACGGCGGCCGGCGCATGACCCGCTGGCTGGCGCTCGCCGGCAGCGCGGGGCTGCTCGCAGGCTGCGTCGCGCCGTCCTACTCGCCGTATCCGGCCCAGTTCTACCTGCCGCCGCCCTATGTCGCCCAGCCGCCTTATGCCGCCCAGCCGCCCGCCTTGGCGCCGCAGGCCGGCCCGGTGCCGCTTTACCCGACGCCGGAGCCGAGACGGGAACCTGCGCCGGCGCCGGACATCTCTGTGGACCCTAAACCCGACGAGGCAGAGCAGGCACCCGAACCGGCGCCGGACCCTGCAAGCCCGGCCGCCCCCACGGCGCAAGCCCCGGAAAGCGCGGCTCCGCCGCCGTCCAGCCAGGCAGGACCCGGCGCAGATGCGCCGCTCCAAGGCTTCCGCCCGATGCGCGGCCAAACCCGACCGGGAATCTGAGCATCATTCTGCGGAGCGTACTCACGCGCAGCAGACAAAATGATGCGTCTTCATCGACCCCTAAGCGAGCATTCGTGGCACAAGCCACGCAAGCCTGCTCAGGGATCAGGCCTCCCGCAGCCGCTGCACCCGCAGCGGCACCGGCGGGTGGCTGAAGTTGACCAAGGCATAGAGCGGGTCGGTCGTCAGCGTGCTGGCGTTGTCCCGCGACAGCCGCACCAGCGCCGACATCATCGGCTCAGCGCCCACCATGCGGCGGGCGAAATCGTCGGCCTGGTACTCGTGGCGCCGGCTGAGCCAGTTGCCCGCGATGCCCAGAAGCGGCCCGGCGACCTGGACCGCCAGGACGCCCACCACCAGGGCCAGGGCGTCGTCCCGATGGACGATGCCGAAGCTCGGCAGCAGCCAGGGCTGCCGGCACAGCCAGCCGATGGCGAAGAACGCCAGGAACAGCACCACGGTTGTTTGCAGCAGGCCGACCCAGATGTGGTTCAGCTTGAAATGGCCGAGTTCGTGGGCCAGCACCGCTTCCAGCTCCGCCTCGCTGTTGGAGGCGATCAGCGTGTCGAACAGCACGATGCGCTTGGCCCGGCCCAGGCCGGAGAAGTAGGCGTTGCCATGGGCGGAGCGGCGGGACGCATCCATGACGAACAGGCCGGACGCCTCGAAGCCGCAGCGGCGCAGCAGGCCCTCGATCCGGCCGCGCAGCGGGCCGTCGAGCGGGGTGAAGCGGTTGAACAGCGGCGCGATCCAGCGCGGAAAGACGTCCATCATCGCCAGCATGAGCAGGACCAGGCCCAGCCACGCCCAAACCCACCAAGGGCCGGGCTGCCGCATCAGCCACAGGAGGCCGTAGAGCAGGGGCACGCCGAGGCCGAGGGACAGCGCGGCGCCTTTCAGCTTGTCGAGCGCGAAAGCGCCGGGCCGGGTGCGGTTGAAGCCGAACCGCTGCTCCACCCCGAAGGTGCGCAGCACGGAAAACGGCAGGTTCAGCACGGAGGAAATTGCCCCGGCCGCGACCAGGAACAGCACGCTGCGGGTCAAGCCGGGCGGGACCCAAGGTTCGACCGCGGCATACAGCGCGTCGTAGCCGAAGAAGGCCCAGCCCAGCGCCACCACGAGGCCGAACAGCGACGCCGCCGCGCCCAGCCGCAGCCGCGCCCGCTCGTAGTCGGCAGCCCGTTGGTGGTCCGCCAGGCTGACCGCGTCGGCGAAGCCCGGTGGCACGGCGCCGCGGTGTCGCGCCACGTGGGCGGCCTGGCGGGCGTGCAGCACGAGGTCAAGCACGGTGGCCGCGATGGAGAACAGGACGAACAGCAGGAGAAGGATCGGCATGGGAACCGATATAGGGGTGCGCCCGGGCGCTGGCGACGGGGCCGGTCACATAGCATGCCCGGCTCCAAGCCTTTGCAAAACGGCCGGGCGCCACAGCTTTGCAGCAGGCCATGCCCGTGTGGGGCGAAGGAGGCTTTCATGCTGCTCGTTCTCGGTTGCACCGTGCTGCTGCTTTTCGTCGTGCCAGCCATGCTCTTCGGCTTGGGCCGCATGATCGAAACGGCCACCAGCGGTCGGGCGCGTCCCAGGGCCGCGGGGACCGATGCCGTCCGTGCGGGCGGCGGGGCGGAGCAGGCCGCGTGGTTCCGGCGGCCGATGCAGCCGGCGTTCAGCAGCCCGCGCCGGCGGGGGCGCCGGGTCCTGAGAAGCTGACGCCAGCCATTCCTGCTGGCTGCGCTGCGCCTACGGGGCCAACCGTTCGGATGGGCAAAGGCCGAGCGCATCCCTGGCCGATACCCGCCCGCAGGGGCCTTTCAGATCGCGTTCGATGCCGAAGCCGCCCCGGTATTCCCACACCGTCCAGCCAATCGACCGCCGCTCCAGGGCTTCCCGAACGTCGCGGAGCCAGGCCGCGCGGGAGTCTGGGGGGACGGCGCCGTTGAAGACGCCGAACTCGGTGGCCACCAGCCGGACGTGGTGGGACTGCGCCCAACGGGCGGCCACGTCGATTTCGGCCTGCAACTTGCGGGTGTCGGCGTAATCCCGGGCGTAGCTCGCCAACTTCTGGCCGTATGACGCCCTTGCCCGGGCGGCGACGGCTTCGACGTTGCCCGGCTCGGCCGGGTATCTGAGGCCGCGCACCGACTCAAGGCTCGGAGCGACCCAGTTCGCGCCCTGGGTGGTGAACAGCGCCGGGCTGTAGAAATGGAACACGTAGGCGACGTTTTCATCGGGCAGCGGCGTCAGCGCGGACAATGCCCATGGGGTGTCGTCCGGCGAGGCCGTGAGCAGGACGGTGTGGCTGGGCGCCGCGGCCCGGATATGGGCGAGAAGCTCGCGCTGCCACGGTTCCCACCGCTTGCCATCGGTGAACGCCGGCTCGTTCAGCGCCTCGAAGACCATGAGGTCGGGGGTGAAGACGGCGTAACGGGCCGCCATCCTGTCCCATGCCGCGCCGAGCCGCGGCAGCATGTCGTCGGTGGACGTGTTGGTGGGGTGCAGGCCGCCGTGGTTGTCCAGTATCACCGCGATCCCCTGGCGGAGCGCCGCGCAGACGAAGTTGTCCAGGCGGCGCAGCTTCTCGTCGGCAGGGCCGCCTGCCGTCCAGGACAGCACCCACACCGGGTCGAACGGGATGCGGACGTGGCGGATGCCGACGGCCTTGAGGGTGCGGAGGTCGGCGGCGTCCTGCGATGCGCCCGGCGACGGGTCGAACAGCGTCGTCATGTTGACGCCCCGCGACAAGGCTGCGTCGCGCGGCCCGGGCGCATGCTCCGCGTTGACGGCCCGGGCGCAGGCCTGGAGGTCGGACGGCGGCCCGGGAGGGGCTGCCAAGGATGGCGCAGCCATGAGGAAGGCGAGGAGGCCCGCTGCCAGGAGCCGGATCATGTCACCCCGGCAGCCGCTCGTGGACGACGGCCCGGCGTCGCCCGTTGGCGGCGAGGACGCCGCAGAACAGCACCAGGAGGCCGACCGCGTAGGGCGAGTACGCTTCCTCCTGGAACACCCCGTTGACCAGGCCGATCCAAAGCCCGATGAACAACAGGTCGGTCGGTGCCGCGCCGACCCGGGGCGCCGTCCCGATCGGCGCCTTCTGCACCAGCCGGATCAGGGCGGCGAAGACCGCGACGCAGCCGATGCCCATCTGGTAGAGCATGACGCCGACCGCGCTTTCCAGCCCGACGTCGGCGGCGCCGGCATGCTGCATCTTCTGCCAGTATTCCGTGGACACAGTTGTGCCCATGTTGCCGCCCGCGCCCAGCCCGTGGCCCAGCGGGTTCGCCAGGAAGCCATAAACGCCTCCCATGAAGCCCAGCGCATGGAAGTCGCCGATCTCGATGCCGGTCCGGATGCCATAGACGACGTAGAAAGCCGAGAAGCCCAGGGTGGCGGCGACGAGCAGCCGCTTGCTCCTCGTGAGATGCCACAGGATGTACAGGGCAACGGTGATCGCGAACAGCACGGTCGGCCCCTTGACCCCGCAGCTGATGCCGAACCCCAGCAGGACCAACGCCAGTTCGAACCGGCGGAGGCTCAGCAGCACCAGCGTGGCGATCGACAGCACGTAGGCGTAGCTGATGCTGTGCATATTGGGGCCGCCGAAGCGGAAGCTGCCCTCGTCCCCAGCCAGGAAGGGCGTGTTGAACCAGGTGCCCGTCTGCGTCTCGATCACGGAATGCACGTCGAAGAGGTACCTGTCCGCCAGCAGGCCGGAATTCTTGAGGTTGAAGAAGTCCTTGGCGTTGACCAGACCCAAGTACCAAACCGGGTCCGCGATCTCAAGGACCGTCATGACGAGGCCCATGAACACGGCGAGCAGGAAGCAGATGGCGGCCGTGCGGTATCCCCACGACAAGCCCAGCCTCAATCCGATCAGCAGGCTGAACAGCATGGCCGTAACCGACCGGAACGAGATGATGGCGCCGACCGGGCCATGGGCGGCCGCGCCGAGGGCCATGTAGGCGGCCGCGGCGGCTATGGCGGCGACGACGTACTGGCTCAGCCGCCTGACCCGGTTGTTGCTTGAGCGGAGGAGGTGGACGGAGAACGGCCCCGCAACGGCCACCGCGCCGAGGAACGACGATCCCGACAACGCGACGTAGCTGTCGTGGCTCATGCCCGGGCTGAAGATCGAGATCAGGACGTTCTGGTACAGCAGGACCTGCAGGAAAACGATGAATGCCGGGAGCGGCTCCTTGAAGGCGAGCCACGCCAGCCCAGCCATGCCTGCCACGATGCACGCCGGGTTGACCTCCTTCGCAAGAACGATGTGGCAGGCCAGCCCGAACACGCCGATGGCCTGCCAGGCCAGGGCATGGAGGATGGCTGCCGGCAACGACAGCTCGTGGCAGGGCGGAGCCGCCTGTCTGGCCGGCCCGGCGGCGAGGCTGCGGCTAACGTAGGTCATGGCGCACACACCGAGTGATGGAGGATTTCAAACATTGAAGCCAGTTCGAAGCATGTTGCCGGTTTCGCGCCAAGCTGGGCTTTCGCCGCAGCGGGATCAAACAGACTTTCTTGCCACTACGCAATGAAGCATGAGGACTGGGATCGTCGGATCGGGCGGGTCGGGTGCATCATCCTAGGCTGTTGCACTGCCGAAGGTCAAACCGCGGCCTGCCGCCATGCGCCGGACCTTGACGCGGCGCTCTGGAAGCCGCCCACGCCGCCGCAGCAGGTGCAAGCGCGCCGTCCGGAGCCGAACGAGGCCGCGCACAAGCCATTGCAGGCCCATGGCCTGATACGCCGTTTCCAAAGCACAACCCTGAACAACCAAAACTCAACCTTTTTCGACGAAAGCAGCGGTAGTTAGAGTTTTGTCTTTTGCTTGCCAAATAGTACCAGATCAGCGCCTGTTTGTGTTGCCATGTATTTCGATAACGCTATCTTCTCTCCGTTCGCGCTTCCGCCGATTGATGGAGACCCACCATGGCCGCAACTTCCGCCCCGGCAAGCCCCAAGCCAACCTTCGACGACGAGTTCAACACGCTGTCCCTGGACAACGGCTCGACAGGCACCTGGCAGCCGTCCATGTTCTACAGCCCCAACGGATCGACCGACTCCACCATCTCCTCGTGGGAGGTCAGCCCCTTGTGGGGGCCGACCTCGGCCGCCGACGCCGACGTGTACTCGGTCAGCAACGGCGTGCTCTCGATCGGGATCAAGCCGACCCCTGCCGATGTCAGCGGCGCTGTCAACAACACGCCGTTCCTTGCCGGGGAACTCACGACGCACCGCACCTTCTCGCAAACCTACGGCTACTTCGAAACCCGAGCCAAGCTCGCCGCCGGCGCCGGGGTGGAGTCCGCTTTCTGGCTGCTGCCGGAGGATGGCTCCTGGCCGCCCGAGCTTGACGCCATGGAGGTGCTCGGCAGCAGCCCGACCACGCTGGTGATGACCTCCCATTCCAGCAGCGGCACGACGCCGCTGTGGGCCAACGTCCCCGATACGACCCAGGGCTTCCACACCTACGGCGTCGATTGGGAGCCGGACAAGATCACCTGGTACTTCGACGGCAAGCAGATGGCGCAGACGGCCACGCCGTCCGACATGAACAAGCCGATGTACATGCTGCTCGACACCATGACCGGCACGTCAAGCTCCTGGATCGGCGCGCCAAATGCCGGCACCACCACCCAGATGCAGGTCGATTACGTCCGTGCCTACGCCTCCAAGCCGGACCTCTCGTCCGGCGGCTCGCCGGACCCGTCCGGCTCGTCCGCCCCGTCGGCCCCGACCTCCTCCGCCCCTGCGGCGGCGACGGACACCCTGGTGCTGGGCTT
>CAXUIQ010000105.1:5593-9798 GCA_964250815.1 uncultured Acetobacteraceae bacterium | reverse complement strand
GCGCAGCGCCGCGCGGGCGGCCTCGGGCCGGCCCAGGTGCAGGAGCGCCCTGGCCGCGGTCAGGCCGAGGGCCGGCTTGGCGTCCAGGCCCGCCTCGGCCGCCTCCAGCGCCTGCGGCCAGGCACGCTGGTCCATGCAGGCGCCGGACAGCTCGCTTTGGAACCAATCGGGCAACGAATGCCGGGGCGTCGCCGCCCGGGCCGCGGCGAGAAACGCCTCCACTGCGGGACCAGCGGCCCCGGCGCGGCGGCGCAGCAGCCCCAGGCGCGTCCAAACATCGACCGTCCAGCCGGGCGACCCGGTCAGGAGCTGCAGGCCGACCCGCTCAGCCTCCGCAAGCTCGTTCCGTTCGAACAGGCCGAGGAACACGCTGAAGCCGCTTGCGTCGGTGCGGTCTGCCAGTAAGGGAGGGGCGCTGGTCGGCATGTGTTGCACTCGCGGAGGTTCGACACCCCGCGAGGATACACGTTACAGAATCGGAAAAACACTGCGCCGCGCGGACTGGTCCGACCGTTCCAGCCCGCAGCGACGGCGGCGCGCTCAGCCCGCCACGGGCAGCTCCGACGCGCGGACAGTGCCGTTCTGGCTGCTGAAGCTCAGCTCCTGCCCGCCGCTCTGCGACTGCGACACGCCGTTGATGCGGTGCTCGCCGCTGTCGTAGATCGTGACGCGCCCGGCCTGCTCCACCGCGACGCGGCGGGCATCGGGGAAGCAGGCGTAGCGCATGCCGTTCTGCGACCCGGTCGCGGAGGGCCGGCCCAGGTCCTGCGGCCACCAGTTGCCGCTCGGCGGCGAACGCTTCTCGCCGTGCTGCTCCTCGCCCCCATGCCCTTGTTCCTGGTGCTGCGTCGGCTGCGGGTCGCTCTTGGGCGGCATGGTCGCCGCGGACTGCGCCAGTTCCCTGCACAGCGCGTTCACCTTGTCCTTGAGCGCCGTGTTGAACATGTCGCCCACCTGGGTCATGCCGCCGGCGGACCATTGGCCCATGCCGCCCAGGTCCGGATGGCTGAACTGCGCCTGCTGCCCGCCGCCGCGACGCAGGGCGTCCTGCAGCACCCGCACCGCGTCCACGCTCACGCCGTGCTTGCGCGCCAGGTCGTCGATGGAGCCGGCCATCAGGAGCGCTCCCCCGCGTTGGTCTGGCCCTGGACCCCGGGCTTCGCGCCCGGCGGCTGGTCGGGCGACTTCGCCTGCTCCGGCGCGGGGTGCTGTTCCAGCGGCTTGTAGTCCTCCGTCGCGCCGTTCTCGCCGAACTGGCCGTGGTTGCCGGGCAGCTTGCCCTTGTTGGTCTCGTTTGCGGCCATCGGTGGCGCCTCCTTGCTGCTGAACATCCGAGTGGCAGACGCACGAGGGCGCCGCCGGTTCAACGCGCGTCCTGGCGCAGGGCGGCATTCCCGTGCCATCGTGCCGGTCCCAGCAACCCGCGCCAGGGACGGTCCCCATGAACCGCCGCCAACTCGCCTCCAGGGCTGCGCTCGGCATCGGCGCCGCGGCCTTGCCCCTTGCCGCCGGCGCCCAAAGCGGCGGCCCGGCCCGGCCGCAAACCCTGGGCGGCGCGATCACCGACGTGCCGGGCGTGCGGGTCGGCCACTTCACCGACGCGCGGCGTCCCACCGGATGCACCGTGGTGCTGACGGAAGCGGGCGCGGTCGGCGGCGTGGACGTGCGCGGCGCGGCGCCCGGCACGCGGGAAACCGACCTGCTCGACCCCAGCAACCTGGTGGAGCGCGTCCACGCCGTCCTGCTCACCGGCGGCAGCGCCTTCGGCCTCGATGCCGCCACGGGCGTCATGCGCTGGCTGGAGGAGCACAAGTTCGGCTTCCCCGCAGGCCCGGCGCTGGTGCCCATCGTGCCGGCCGCGGTGCTGTTCGACTTGGGCGTCGGCGACCCCCGCATCCGCCCGGACGCCGCGGCAGGCTACGCCGCCTGCGAGGCCGCGGGCGCCGACGCCCCGGCGGAAGGCTCGGTCGGCGCCGGGGCGGGCGCCACCGTGGGCAAGCTGTTCGGCATGGAGCGTGCCACCAAGGGCGGCATCGGCACCGCCTCCGCCCGGATCGGCCGCATCACGGTGGGCGCGGCGGTCGCGGTCAACGCGGTGGGCGACGTGATCGACCCGGCCTCCGGCGCGGTCGTCGCCGGCCCCCGGGGCGAGGCCGGGCGGCGCGGCCCCGGCGCCGTCGCGGCCCTCCGGCGCGGCGACCTGCCTCCCATGCTGCAGGCCGGCATGGCGACGACCATCGGCGTGGTCGCGACCGACGCCGTGCTGACCAAGGCGCAGGCCCGCAAGCTGGCGCAACAGGCGCATGACGGCCTCGCCCGCACCATCGAGCCGTCGCACACCATGTGGGACGGGGACACCCTGTTCGCGCTCGGCACGGGGCAGAGCGGGCTGCCGGGCAACATGCTGACGCTGGGGGTGCTGGCGGCCCGGGTCACGGCATCGGCCGTGCTGCGCGCCGTGCTGGCGGCCAAGGGCGTCGCCGGACCTGGCCTGCCCACCGTGCCGGCGGCTTCGGAGCTGGGCTGACCGGCGGCGCATGGCGCGGGCGTTCAAGACGCGGGTCTTGACGAGGCCGCGGCCCGGGCAACGCCGCAAGCGCCCATGGGTCCGCTTGCAAGCGCAACCAGCCCCAGCGGCCATGTTCCGCCGAAGCACCAAAGCGAAAACTTCCTGACACTTGTGCGGCCCCGATCTGTGCTTGAACAAGGGCCGCCGGGGCACGTCGGGCGGGCGGAGGCGCGGCGGCGGGTCCCGTGGTTGGCCGTGCCGAGCACCGGCGTTGGCCGGCGGCATCGTACGAGGCCGAAAGGGTCTCTTAACCTCGGCGTGTCATGGTCGAGCTGCGCCCATGGAGATCAAGACCGTTCTGCCCATCCTTCTCGCCCTGCTGCCATCCGCCCTGCTCGCGGCCGGCGTGTTCGCCGCCCTTTGGCTGCGCGCGCGCCAACGCGCCGCCCGCTCGGACGCGGCCTACGCCGAGGCGGAGCGTGAAAGGCGGCTGCTGGACGAGAGCATCGAGACCCTTCCGTGCAACTTCGCGGTGTACGACGCCAGCGGCACGCTCCTGAAATGGAACCGCAACTACGAGGCGCTGCACGGCCATGCCTTCGCGGCCGCGACGGGACCGCTCCGTTATGCCGACCTGATGCGCGAGGCTGCGCGGCGCACGCTGCCGCCCGACCAGGTCGAGGCCGACGTCGCCGCGCGGGTCGCCCGCCAGCTCAGCGCGGAAAGCAGCAGGTTCGAGCGCCAGTATCCCAACGGGCGCTGGATGCTGGTCACCAAGCAGCGCCTGGCAAGCGGCGATGTCGCGGGCTTCGCGCTTGACGTCACCGAGATGAAGTCGCGCGAGCGCGAACTCTCCATCAGCGAGGCGCGCTACCGCGCGCTCGTGGACACGGCCTCCGTGGCGATCTGGCAGCTCGATCACCTCGGGCGGACGCTCTTTGCCAACAACCGCCTGGTCGCCTTGTTCGGCGAAGCCCCGGCGGAGTTCGCGCAATGCGGCCTACGGGCGGCGACGAACGGAACCCGTGGCGGTCCGTTCGGCTTTCCGGTCGGGCGCGAGGTCGAGGCCGTGGTGGAACGGCCCGGCCAGGCGGCCATCCACCTGCTCGTCGCCGCCTCGTGCTGGCTCGGCGAGGAGGACGGCCGGAGCTGCGTGTTCACCATGCTCGACATCACGCCCCAGAAAGTCGCGCAGGCGCGCTTGGAGCACCTGGCGCACCACGACCCGCTCACCGGCTTGGGCAACCGCGCCCGGTTCGAAACCTGCCTTTCCGCCGCTCTCGACGGTGCGGCCGGATGCACGCTGCTGCTCGTGGACCTCGACCATTTCAAGGCCGCGAACGACCTGCACGGGCACGCGGTGGGCGACGCCCTGCTGCGCGCGGCGGCGTCGCGGATGACCGCGGCGCTGCGGGCCGGGGACGGGGTGTTCCGCTTGGGCGGGGACGAGTTCGCCTTGTTGTTGGACAGCATGGACGTTGGAACGGCCAGGGCGACCGCGGCCCGCTTGGTCCATGCGCTGAGCCAGCCCTACCAGGTCGGGGCGGCGACGGTGGTGCTCTCGGCCAGCATCGGCATCGCGAACGCGCCCGCGGACGGGCGCACCAGCGACGCCCTGACGCACGCGGCGGACCTTGCGCTGTACTCGGTGAAGCGTGCCGGCCGGGCGGGGGCGGCGGGGTGCGGGCCCCCGGTG
>CAXUIQ010000105.1:0-5583 GCA_964250815.1 uncultured Acetobacteraceae bacterium | reverse complement strand
GTACTGGTAGTCACCGACCGCGGTCGCACCGTGCCGCTTCGAGAGCTTCTTGCCCTGGTCGTTGAGCAGGAGGGGGAGGTGGGCGAACGGCGGCACCTCGGTCGTCTCGCCCCGGCCGGCGGCCCCCGCGGCCCCCGCGGGGCGGGCGGTGCACAGCCCGGCCGGCGTGGGCGGCGGGGGGGGCGCTTGCCTGCTAAGAACGCGGGCTGGGGGGGGTTCAACGCCCGCAAGCCGGGAGTTTCGAGCGGCAGGGCGGTCAGCCTTTCGCGATGGGCAGCAGCGCGGCGAGCGTGCTGGAAGCGTCGCCGCTGATCAGGCTGACGATGGATGCGGCCGACGGCGCGGACCCGTCGGTGGCCGTTCCTGCGGAGCCGGACGATCCAGCCTGGCCTGTGGACACGCCAAGGTTGGCGAACGCCTGGGCGAGTTCCTGCGCAAGCGTCTGATACAAGGCGGCGAGGTCAGGGGCGCTCGGCGCGGCAGGCATGAACAGCAGCCCATGCGCGGCGTTCAGCCCGGTGACGATCGGCGTCACCGTGCCGGTCGCCGGGTCAATCTGGTCCAAGGCGCTGCCCACCGAGGCATACAGGTCGTTGGTGTTCAGCCCATCGACCTTGACTGCCAGGATGTTGTTGTCGTTCTGGTTGGACACGTAGAACGTGCCCGAGGCCGTGGTCGGCATGATCACGTCGTCGGGCGAAGCGGAGCCGGCCGGCAGGGTCACGAAGCTTGCGCTCTGCTCCGTCGTGCCGGGGTTGCTGATGATGGTGAATGCCTTGTCCGCCTCGCCGGTGAGGATCAGCGAGCCGTCAGGCAGCGACTTCAGCGAGTCGGGGTCCGTCACCGGCAGCGGCTGGTTGGTCTCGCCCGTCACCAGGTTGGTGCCGGTGTCGCCGAGGCGCAGAATGTCCGTGGTCTGCAACGAGCCGAACGGCGCGGTGCCGTTAGTGAGCTGCTGCACCACGGCGTCGCCAGGGTTGACGGGGTTGGTGTAGCTCAGGAACACCTTCTGGCCGACGAAGGCGACATCGTCGTAGCCGCGGGTGGAGTCTGCCCCGTACACATACGGCGGAGCGTAGCTCAGCGGCGCGCTGACCTGGTTGGTCGCGGGGTCGATCAGGGTGACGGTGGAGTTGCCGTCTTGGTTCTGCAGCGCCCACACCACGCCCGTGGCGGGATCGAACTTCAGGCCGTCGGCGAGGCCGGCCACGGTGTAGGCGTTCTGCACGTTGCCGAGCAGGTCGTACTGCACGATGCTGCTGCTGCCGCCCGAGCCGTCACTCTTGGCGCCGTCGCCGTACTCGACCCAGATCGAACCGTTCCCTGACGTAATGGAGTCGGGGGACTTCGCGCCGTCGGGGGCCGTCGCAAAGATGTCCGTGCTCTCAACAGTCGGCATTGGTGGTCTCCTCGTCGTTTGATCACTGTCTGTGATCGCGCACGGGGCGTACACCAACTGGTTTGATGTCAGTGTTAAACTATGCTGACGACCGTGTTGCCCTTTTATATCTGCGTCAGCACTGCTGAGGCGGATTGGCCCGACGTTCGCGATGTCATCGGCCGGGACGAGGCTGCGGCCAGGCGGCAAGGGCGGAGCAGGTGCGTTCCGGACATTCGACCGCCGCCGCGGGAACCGCGGCGGCAGCGCTTGGAGCTTAGCAGGCCCGCGCCGGCCTCGGGCGCGCGGCGGCGATGGTCAGGACAGCGGTTCCCGCACCTTTTCCGGATGCCGCAGCACCGAGTGGCGGTGGCCGTAGGTGAAATAAAGCCCCAGGCCAATGGCCATCCAGATCAGCAGGCGCAGCCAGGTGAACAGCGGCAGCCCGCTCATCAGCAGCAGGCAGAACAGGATGCCGAGAATCGGCACGACCGGCACGCCGGGCACGCGGAACGGCCGGGCCGCATACTTGTCGCTGCGCCGCAGGTAGATCACCGCGCCGCACACCAGGATGAAGGCGAACAGCGTGCCGATGCTGACCATCTCGCCCAGGACGTTGATCGGCACCAGCGCGGCGACGACGGCCACGATGATCCCGATCATGATCTGGCTGCGGTACGGGGTGTTCAACGTGGGGTGCAGGTGGGCGAACAGGCGGGGCATCAGCCCGTCCTGCGACATGGTCAGGAAGATGCGGCTCTGGCCGTAGAGCGAGACCAGGATCACCGTGGTCAGCCCGGTAAGCGCGCCGATCTTGATCAGGATGGAGAACCAGTTGAGGCCGATCACATCGACGCCCCGGGCGATCGGGTCGGACACGTTGAGCTGGTCGTAGCGGACCAGGCCGGTCAGCACCGCCGCCACCGCGACGTAGAGCACGGTGCAGATCACGAGCGAACCCAGGATGCCGACGGGCATGTCGCGCTGCGGGTCCTTCGCCTCCTGCGCCGCGGTGGACACGGCGTCGAAGCCGATGAAGGCGAAGAACACGACGGCGGACCCGCGCAGGATGCCGCTCATCCCGTAATGGCCGTACTCGCCGGTGCTGTCGGGAATGAAGGGGTGCCAGTTGGCCGGGTTCACGTAGAACGCGCCCAGGGCGATGAACGCCACCACGACGGTGAGCTTCACCGCAACCATGATGTTGTTGAGCCGCGCCGATTCCTTGGTCCCCATGACCAGGAGGGCGGTGATGGCGGCGATGATCAGCGCCGCCGGCAGGTTGACGATGGCGGTCGCGGTGCTGCCGTCCGCCAGCGTCACCACGGTGCCCGGCGCCGCGGCAAAGGTCGGCGGGATCACGATGCCGACGTTGCGCAGGATGCTGGAAATGTACCCGGACCAGCCGACCGCGACGGTCGCCGCCCCCATGGAGTATTCCAGGATCAGGTCCCAGCCGATCATCCAGGCGAAGACCTCGCCCAGCGTGGCGTAGGTGTAGGTGTAGGTGCTGCCGCTGACCGGCAGCATGGCGGCGAGTTCCGCGTAGCACAGCCCGACGAAGGTGCAGGCGATGCCACCCAGGACGAAGGACAGCATGATGCTCGGCCCGGCATACTCCGCCGCCGCCGTCCCGGTAAGCACGAAGATGCCCGCGCCGATGATGCAGCCGATGCCCATGGCGGTGATGCTGAACGGGCCGAGCGTCTTGGACATCTTCTGGCCGTCCGCCTCGCCGCTTTTCACGATGTCGTCCACGGATTTCCGTGTCATCAAGCCTTGGTCTGCCATGCTCGGTCCTTCCGATCGGGTTGGTGGGCAGTCGCGCAGCGCTGGGCCGTTCGTGCGGGAATACGGCGCCTGTGTTACACTGCGTGAAGTTTCGCGGCAGGCAAAGCTGATTGTGCAATCCCGCCAATTTGCAATCGCGCGTTGCTATTTTTGCTGGGATTATCGAGATATTGGCGAGGCTATGCCGAGGTCCGGCAATGCTGCTAAGCATCATTCGACGGAGCGTGCCACGCTCCGCCGGTAAAATGATGCGACTCAACAAAGAGCCTAAGCAGGCTTGTGTGGCACAAGCCACGCAAGCCTGCTTAGGATGCCATGCAGCCGGCGAGGCGCCGGGACCGGCAACGCCCGCGTCCGCCGCGCGTCTTGGCATCCTGAGCCGGCGCCGCGCCGGGGTGATCGCAACGGAGGGGCCTCCATGAAAGCTGAAAGCGTTCTCGACACCATCGGCGGCACGCCGCACATCCGCGTGTCCCGCCTGTTCCCGGACGCCGAGGTCTGGATCAAGTCGGAGCGCGCCAACCCCGGCGGCTCCGTCAAGGACCGCATCGCGCTCGCCATGGTGGAAGCCGCGGAGGCCAGCGGCCAGCTCAAGCCCGGCGGCACCATCATCGAGCCGACCTCGGGCAACACCGGCATCGGCCTCGCCATGGTGGCGGCGGTGAAGGGCTACAAGCTGGTCCTGGTCATGCCGGAAAGCATGTCGGTCGAGCGGCGGCGGCTGATGCAGGCCTACGGCGCGACCTTCGACCTCACGCCCCGGGAAGGCGGCATGAAAGCGGCCATCGCCCGCGCGCACGAACTGGCCGAGCAGCAGCCCGGCGCCTGGATTCCCCAGCAGTTCGAGAACCCGGCCAACATCGCCGTCCACGTCCGCACCACGGTCGAGGAGATCCTGGCCGACTTCCCGGACGGCGTGGACGCCATCATCACCGGGGTCGGCACCGGCGGGCACATCACCGCCTGCGGCGAGGTGCTGAAGCCGCGCTGGCCCGGCCTCAAGGTGTTCGCGGTGGAGCCGGCGCTGTCGGCGGTGATCTCGGGAGGCAGCCCGGGTCCGCATCCGATCCAGGGCATCGGCGCCGGGTTCGTGCCGGGCAACCTGCACCCGGACGTGCTGGACGGCGTGATCCAGGTGGAGGCGGAGGAAGCGCGCGAGTGGGCCCGGCGCTCCGCCCGGCTGGAGGGGCTGCTGGTCGGCATCTCGTCCGGGGCGACGCTCGCAGCGATCGCCAAGAAGCTGCCGGAGTTGCCAGGCGGGGCCACGGTGCTGGGGTTCAACTACGACACCGGCGAACGCTACCTGTCCGTGCCGGAATTCCTGCCCGCCTGACGCGGCCCGGCCCGCCGCCAGCGCTTGCATCCATCCGCCTTTCCATCCATATGCCATCCAGTCGGATGGTTTTAGGATGGGAAGCGATGGAAGCGTTGCCTGAATTGAGGCCCAAGGCGACCGACAGCGAGAAGATCACCATCAACCTCGGCTTCGTCGATCTCGGCCACATCGACCTGATGGTGCAGGACGGCTTCTACTCGAACCGCACGGACTTCATCCGCACGGCGATCCGCAACCAGCTTGAGCGCCATGCCGACGTGATGCGCCAATCGGTGGCGCGGCGCAGCCTGGACCTGGGCCTCCGGCACTACGGCCGGGCGGAGCTTGAGGCGGCGCGGCGCCAAGGCGACGCGCTGCGCATCAATGTACTCGGGCTGGCGAGCATCGCGCCCGACGTGTCGCCCGAGCTGGCCCGCGCGGCCATCGCCTCGGTCAAGGTGCTGGGCGCGCTGCACGCCAGCGCCGCGGTCAAGGCGGCGCTGGCCGACCGCACGCAGTAGCCTCTTCTGCAACAACGGAAGCCGGTCCCGGTTCCGGACGGGGACGCCTCGCAGGGTCCCGAGCAAGAAAGCCAAGACCATGAAGCCACTCCTGCCCAAAAGCCTGCCCAAGAACCTGCCCAAGAACCTGGTCGAGGCGGTGCGCCTCACCAAGGCCGGGCGCCTGTCCGAAGCCACGGCCGCGCTGCAAGACATGCTCGCAGGCCAGCGGGCGTCCGGCCCGGCCGATGCGCAAGCCCGGCACAGCCCGCCGACCATCGACGGCACCGCCGAAGCCGCGCCGAACCAGGCGGAAGGGGTGGGGCTGCCGATCCCCAAGGCGCTGCGCGGCCTGCTCGACCGGGTGACCCAGGGTGGCCTCGCCATGCCGGACATCGCGCCCAAGCCTTCCGCCCCGGGCGCCGTGCCGCCGGGCCGGCCGGAGGGCGCGCAGTTCCTGGCCAAGACCTTCGGCACCGCGGCCGGCAGCCGCCCCTACAAACTCTATGTGCCAAGCGGCTACCGCGGGCAGCCGGTGCCGCTGGTCGTCATGCTGCACGGCTGCACCCAGTCGCCCGACGACTTCGCCGCCGGCACGC
>CAXUIQ010000104.1:0-9810 GCA_964250815.1 uncultured Acetobacteraceae bacterium | reverse complement strand
GCGGCTGCCTCGGGTCCGTTCGGCGCCACAAGCGCCACCCGGTCGCCCTGGCCGATCCCCATCGCGTTGAGGTCCGCCACGGTGCGTCGCGCCAGGGCGCGCAGGCCGCCATGCGTCAGCCACGGGCGCCCGGGCGCGCCGATCGCCGGCGCATCGTCGGCACCCTTGGCCAGCAGGGCCGAAACCGTGTCGGCCGGATAGTCGGTCATCGTGTCCTCCAGTGAGCGGCTTCGTTGCGCAAGGCCATGCGCGAAAGCATAAAGCATGGGGCGTCGCGGCAGGGAAGTTACGTTGTCAGGCGAACGCCCGTCCATCCTGGGCGTTAGACCGCGACCATCCCGGATTGCTACAACCTCGGGCGGGCAGTCTGTTCCAAACAAAGGCGTGAGGGCTTTGACAGGAAGCCAGCCCGCCTTGCGCCACGACACCACGACAGGACCTCATCATGGCGGACGCCGGCCACCAATCCCCGCATCTGGACCAACACGAACAGCGCCAGGCCGCCGCCGGGACGGCAATGGGGGCGCTGGTCATCCACGAGATCGTGCGTGGGGAGGGCCTGGAGGAACTTCAGCGCTCGTTCAGCGGGCTGGCGTGGTCAGGCATCGCCGCCGGCCTGTCGATCGGATTCTCTTTCGTCGTGCAGGCCAATGTCCAGTCGGCGCTGCCCGACAGCGCATGGAGCCGGCTGGTGTCGGGCTTCGGCTACTGCATCGGCTTCCTGATCGTCATCCTGGGCCGCCAGCAGTTGTTCACCGAAACGACGCTGACCGCGATGATCCCCGCCCTGACCCAGCGCAACCTCGCGACACTGCTTGGCACGCTGCGTGTCTGGGTCATCGTGCTGGCCGCCAACATCGCGGCGACCTGGGTCTTCGCCTGGCTCCTCTCGCGGGAGGGCCTGTTCCCCGAACCCGTCCTGCAATCCATGATGACGCTGTCGGCGCACACGATGGACCACTCGTTCGGGCACACCATGATGACCGCCGGCGCGGCCGGCTGGCTGATCGGGTTGATGGTCTGGCTGCTGCCGGGGGCTGGCCCGAGCCGGCCGCTGATCATCATCCTGGTGACGTACGTGGTGGCGATCTGCCAGTTCCCGCACATCATCGCAGGCTCGGTGGAGGCGGCGTACGGCGTCTTCATCGGCCAGGCCACCCTGGGCGAGTACGGCCTGCGCTTCCTGCTGCCGACGCTGCTGGGCAACTCGATCGGCGGCACGCTGCTGGCCGCGCTGTTCAACCACGCGCCGATCGCGGACGAGTTGGCGGAGCTTGAAGGCGAGCCGGAGCGGTGATCAGGGCTGCCCGGCTTCAGGCGCCCTGACCACGGCGTGGGCACTGGCTTTCAGCAGGGTTCGTTGCTGGGGCCCGGTGTTCTGGAACGCGGGACGCGGCCGCAACGGGTCGTCCGGCTCCTTGGCATGGCGGGCGGGCTTGGGCATGGCGCGCCACGCCCTGACGTCGTTCTCGGTGACGTAGCCTTTGCCGTCCATGTCGATGTCGCGGTAATGCCGGGCGACCGTCTTGAAGCCGGCCTTGGCTTCCTCAAGCGTGAGATGGCCGTCATGGGCGGTGTTGGCCTGGGCGAAACGGGCCTCCCAGGTGAGGCGGGGACGCTTGGCCGGCGCGTCGGGCTTCGCTGGCGCATCCTGTTTGGCGGAGGCGTCGGGCTGAGCTGGCGCGCCCTGCGCCAGGGCCGGCGAGGCCATCGCCAGCAGGATCAAGAAGGCCAGAAACCGTCGCATCCGGGATCGCACCTGATCGTTGTGCGACCCAAATTGGCATGGACTGGTTAACGAAAGATGAACTACGGCGCGCCGCCGACGCAGCGGGCGACCGTTCGCACGGCAAGGTCAACGCCCTCCGCGTCCACATCCAGATGGGTGCAGGCGCGCGCCCGGTAGGGGCCGACGGTGGACAGCATCACGCCTCCCTGCCTGGCCCTGTCGGCGAGCGCGTCCGCCGTCAGGCCGGTGGCGCGGGTGTCGAAGAACACCAGGTTGGTTTCCGGCTCCTCCACCGCGAGGCCGGGGACCTGCGCCAGGCCGCGCGCGAGGACGCGGGCGTTGGCATGGTCCTCGGCCAGGCGGTCGACATTGTGGTCCAGCGCATGGAGGCAGGCCGCCGCGCAGATGCCGGCCTGCCGCAGCGACCCGCCCAGCCGCTGCTTCCAGCGCCAGGCGTCGTCGATGAAGTCCGCCGAGCCGCAGAGGACCGCGCCCAGGGGCGCGCCCAGGCCCTTGGTGAAGTCGAGCCAGACGGAATCGCAGTGCGCCACCATCTCCCGCGCCGTGACGCCGGCGGCGACGACCGCGTTCATCAGCCGAGCGCCGTCCATGTGGGTGCGCAGGCCGTGCTGGTGGGCGGTGGAAAGGACGTCGTTCAGGCGGTCCACCGGCCAGACAGAGCCGCCGCCGGCGTTGGCGGTCTGCTCGACCTCGACCAGGGTTTGCGGCGGGGCGTTGCGGCGCGGCTCCCGCAGGGCGGCTTCCAGGGTGGCGCTGCTGAACATGCCTCGGTCGCCGCGCAGGCCCAGGATGACGGCGCCGGCGAGCGCGCCCGGCCCGCCGCCCTCGTTCATGACGATATGGGCGCTTTCGTGCGCCAGGATCTCGTCGCCGGGGCGGCAATGGGTCAGGATGGCGATCTGGTTGCACATGGTGCCGGAGGGCAGGAACATCGCCGCCTGCTTGCCGGTCAGGGCGGCCATGCGGTCGCAGAGCGCGTCGACCGTGGGATCGTCGCCGTGCTGCTCGTCGCCCACCTCGGCGCGCATCATCGCGTCCCTCATGCCGGCGGAGGGGCGGGTCTGCGTGTCGGAATACAGGTTCACCCGCACGGGCGGGAGGGAACGGTCCTGGCGGATCGGCGCGTAGACCATGATGCGGACTCCTACGACGTTGGCGGTGGACCATAGACGTCGCGGGCACGCTTGAGGAAGGCGTTGACCATGCGCCGCACCGCTTCGTTGAACACCACGCCGATCGCGGCTTGCAGGATTTTGCTGCGGAACTCGAAATCGACGAAGAACGCCACCTCGCAGCCAGCGTCCTTGGGCGTGAAGTCCCACTGGTTGTTGAGGTAGCGGAAGGGGCCTTTTTCGTAGGTCACGGTGACGCGCTTCGGGCGGTCCAGCGTCACGCGGCTGCCGAAGCTTTCGCGGAAGGGGCCGAAGCCGATGGTCAGGTCGGCGTGCAGCTCAGCGCCGGTGTGGCTGCGGATGCGCGAGGCGACGCACCAGGGGAGGAACTGGGGATACTTGTCGACATCGGCCACCAGATCGAACAACTGCTCGGGTGTGTAGGGAACGGTCTTCCGTTCAGCATGCGTCGGCATCAGGCGGCGGGCAGTGCCAGCTTGGCGGCGCGCGCGTCCCTGAGCGCGGCGAAATCGGCGTCGGCATGGTAGGAGCTGCGGGTCAGCGGCGTGGCGGACACCAGCAGGAACCCCTTGGCGCGGGCGATGGCGGCATAGTCGCTGAATTCCTCGGGCGGCACGAAGCGGTCCACGGCGGCGTGCTTGACGGTCGGTTGCAGGTACTGGCCGAGCGTCAGGAAATCGACGTCGGCGATGCGCAGGTCGTCCATGACCTGCATGATCTCGGCGCGTGATTCGCCCAGGCCAAGCATCAGGCCGGACTTGGTGAAGATCGAGGGGTCGATCTGCTTGACTTGGTCCAGCAGGCGCAGCGACTGGGAGTCGCGCGCGCCGGGCCGGCTGCGGGATCGACGCCGTGCGCCCGGAGGTTCTCGATGAAGCCAATACCGTCCGTGTTGGTGCCGGCGATGCCGTCCGGCCCGAACACCAGCGTGTTCACCGCCCCGGCGCGCTGCCCGGCCGGCAGCACCCGGTCGCACAGGGCCAGCACCGCCTCCTTGTGCGGCACGGTGACGTTGGCGCCGGCGAAGCCCGCGGCGCGCAGCCCGCGCACCGCCGCCGCCAGGTCCGCGGGCGCCACCGGAAGCGGCACGTAGGCCCCGTCGATCCCGTGCCGCGCCAGCCAGTGGTTGTGCAGCCGCGGCGACCGGGAATGCGACACCGGCCACCCGATCACCCCCGCCAGCCGCGTCCGTCCCGTGATCTGCTGCATTCCCCACACCAAGCACGCGGCGGGCGGGGCCGGCAAGGGCGCCGGTTGCGCCCGGACGGCCGCGGGTGGACACTGCGGCGCCCACCACGGAGGCCGCCCATGATCCACGTCCTCGCCATCACCACCACCCAGCCCGGCCAGCGCGACGCCGTGCTGGAGCAGTTCCGCGCCAACGTCCCGAACGTCCTGGCCGAACAGGGCTGCATCGAGTACGCGCCGGCCATCGACGCGGCGGGCGGCCCATCCTGGGCGGCGCCGCTCGGCCCGGACAGCTTCGCCGTGATCGAGAAATGGGAGGACGCGGCAGCGCTCGAAGCGCACGCCGTGGCGCCGCACATGCGGGCCTACGGGGCGCGGGTGAAGGACATGCTCGCCAGCCGGGTGATCCACGTGCTGTCGCCGGCCTAGCGCGGCCTCGGCAGGCAACCCGTTGCTCAGCATCACTTCGAGTTGATTGTTACGAGGGGCTGGCACCGAATCGTTTGGCCCGAGATATGACGCATACGGGCCACCAACGGCCCTGGGATGCACGGGAGGATTTCTGAATGCACGACGATGCCGCTGCCGGCGAGAACCATGTCGAGCGACGGTCGCTGATCGGCCAGTTCGGCGCCGCTGCCGTCGCAGTCCTGGCCGCCGGGGCCGCAGCCACGGGCGCCGCAGTGGTCGGCAGCACGCCGGCGGCGGCGCAGGCCTACACCGATGCCGACATCCTCAATTTCGCGCTCAACCTCGAATACCTCGAAGGCCAGTACTACATCCACGGCTTCCTGGGCCGCGGCCTGGACCCCACGGACGTGAGCGACCCCAACGGCGTCGGCAACGCGGGCTTCGTGCTCGGCGGCTCGCTCGTGCGGTTCCAAACTCCGCTGGTCGCCGGCGTCATTGAGCGGATCACGGTGGACGAGGTCGATCACATCCGGTTCATCCGCCGCGTGCTCGGCAACCAGGCGGTCGCGCAGCCGAACATCGACCTGCTCAACAGCTTCAACGCCGTGGCGGTCGCGGCCGGCCTGATCCCGGCCGGCACGCAGTTCAACCCGTTCCTGAACGAGACCAACTTCCTGCTCGGCGCGCTGTCCCTGACCGACGTGGGCGTGACCGCCTATGCCGGCGCGGCGCAACTGCTGCAGAGCAAGGACAACCTGGCCGCTTCCGCCAGCATCCTTGCGGCGGAAGCCTACCATGCCGGGTCGCTCCGCACCCTGCTGTGCCAGTTCGGGCAGCAGAACGTGTTCAACGCCATCTCGGCCGTCCGCGCCAAGCTCGGCAACGGCAAGGAGGCGGGCCTGTCGATTCCCAACTTCCCCGACAACATCGCCCCGGTGGATAGCGATGGCCTGGTCTATCGCCGCACAGCGGCGGAGGTGCTCGGCATCGTTTACAACGGCGTGCCGGCCGGCGGGGGGTTCTTCCCGAACCGGGCGAACGGCACGATCCGCTGAGCATCATTCGGCAAGGCGTGCTGGCGACCTGCCGGTAAAACGATGCGTCTTCAAAGAGTCCCAAGCAGGCATTCGTGGCCCAAGCTGCGGACGCTTGCTCGGGACCGCCCGGTACTGCGCGCCGGGCTGGCCGTCTGCCACACGTCGGCTATGCTGGATGCGAGGACGCGGACCATGCGGGTCCGCGTCCTTCTTTCATGGAGGCCCCTTTGCCCGCAGCGCCACGGTTCCGGCCCGCCGCCCTGATCCTCGCCGGGGGCCTTGCGAGCCTTGGGCCGCTTGCCCGTGCCGCCGAGCCGCCCCGGCCCGTGTGCGGGCGCAACGAGGTGCTGGACGTGGTGGCCGACGACATCGCCCAGCGCGGCATCGACGCCGTGATCCTGCCGGGCAGCGTCGGCCAGATTCCGACCGCCCTGCCCGGCACCGTGCGCTGCTCGGTCCGGCTGCAGGTGACGTTCTTCGACACCAACCGCTTCGGCGCGGCGCCGCAGGTGCGGCTGTCGGTCCAGGACTACGCGGTCCGCGCCGGGCGCAACACGCTGTTCGTGGATGTGGCGGGGTCGCCGCGCTAGCGCCCCCGGCGTCAACGCCTGGCGAACATGGCCGCGGCAGCCCCGCGCACCTTCGCCTGGTATTCCTGGTTCAGCAGCGGCGTGTGGGAATGGTAGTCGCCCACGGCTTGCATCAGGTCGCCCCGGGTCTTGTCCAGGTAGGTCCGGAGCACCAGCCCGGCCGCCGCGATGTTGAAGCAACTCTGGCGCAGCAGCCGGTCCCGCACCTCGGCCGGGTCGAGCCTGGTGTAGCGCGACAAGGCCGGCAGCCAGCGCGTGTTGATCTGCATCACCCCGAGGTCGGCCGAGCCGTCCGTGTTGCGGTGCATGACGCCGGGGGCGCCGCCCTCGACCGCCTGGATCGACGGCAGCACGCGCGGCGGCAAGCCATAGACCTGCGCGACCAGGGCCATGCAGGCCAGGTACGGAACTGCCATCAGCGTTCGTTTCCGGTGCGCGCCGGCATGGCCCAACCCCCTGCTTCGCTGCTATGGAGCGCCCGCGTAGCAGAAAGCAGGACGTGATGCAGCAGCCTTTCCCCCCGCGCCGTTCTTCTTCCGGCCGAGCCGACGCCGGCTTCACGCTGCTGGAGATCCTGGTGGTGATCGCGATCCTGGGCCTCTTGATCGGGCTGGTCGCCCCGGCGGCGCTGCGCCAGTTGGGCGGCGCCCGCACCTCGGTCGCCCGGCAGTCGATCGAGCGGATCTCCTCCATCCTCGACCTCTACAAGCTCGACGTCGGCAGCTATCCCACGACGGAGCAGGGCCTGGCCGCGCTCAACACCCCGCCGTCCGGCACGGCGGGCTGGGGCGGCCCCTACCTGAAGGGCGACGCCCAGCCGCTCGACCCTTGGAACCGGCCCTACCTGTACCGCAGCCCGGCCAGCCGGCCCGGCCACGACTTCGACCTGTGCTCCCGCGGCCCCAACGGCCAGGCGGGCGACAGCGGGGCGGATTTGATCTGCAATCCTTGAGCGCGACCACGCGGAACAGGTATCCCCCGCATTGACGCTCGGCATCGAGTCGCGTTCAGCGAGGTCCCATGAAGCTGCTTGCGTCCCTTTCGGAATGCAGTTGGATCGAGGAAGGGGTCATTCAGACGACCTCAGACACGCCAAACACCGTGGCGCACTGCATTCCGCCGGTTTTTCCCCGCTACGCCAAGATATTCCATCCGATCTACGAGGACCTTTCCGTCGAGGACGAGACGCTGACGTGGCAGGAAGCCGCAAGAACGGAGCCGACTGGTCCGAAAACGCGGACTGCCCAAGACATTCAGGATGTGCTCAGCACTTCCACGCTGGTGTACGGCACGGCTGGACCTGGATCGCGCCCCGTTCGCATCCGTTGGGCCGAAGCGGCCCGGCGGCTCGGCGTTCCGTTCGTGCCGACGCTCAGCTCCTGGTCGTTCACTCGCCAGTTCCCAGGCGGAAGCTGGCCCAGGTACCTGATCGGCCCGGAAGAAGGAAACCTTGCCATCGTTGAGCGGGACGCGCTGGCCTCCATCCTGCGTCAGAATGCCAACGTTGACCGCTGCCTCTTCCACTTCTGGTTCCTGGCTACCGCCGATTGGAAAAAGGATCTGCTGTTCGAGGGAACCCTGGATGACGCCAGCCGGTTCCCGGACGAAATATCCAATGTCCGCAGCACTCCAACCCACTGGTTCCCGGAAGATCGTAGCTGGCTCGTCTGCACCGACCATGACTTGACGTTCACGCTGGTGGGCGGACCCGATCCCCTGATTCGCGAGTTGCTGGACCACCACGCCCTTGAATGCGTGTCCGTGCAGCCCGGGACCCGTGTTGACTGGCGGGCGGACCTGGAAAGCCACCTCCATTGAACGACCCATGCGGCTGGCTGCGGGGAGCTACTCCCCCAAAGCCTCCCACGTCAGGATCTGGAACAGCGGCTCCTTCGCCGCGATGCCCAGCCGCACCACCGCGCGGCGGCCGAACCGTCCGCCGGCGTCGCCGGCCACCCGCGCCGAGATGGAAACAGTGCGGAGCGGACGGGGACGGGACGTGGTGGGGCGCGACCCGCGGAGATCCTGGATCGCCTGGCGCACCAGCGGCGGCGACGCCGAAAGGTCGGGGTCGGTGTCCGTCAGCACGGACACGTTCGGCTCCAGCCGGGCCAGCAGCTCGGGCGTCATGCCCAGCACCGCGCCGAGTTCCGCCACGCTGCGGAACGGCGCGCCGGCCGGGCCGTACTCGCGTCCGGCCGCGCGGTATTGCGGGTCCTTGGCGCCGCCGGCCTGCCCTTGGCTGCTGGGGAAACGCCAGTCCACGATGGCGGCGGCGATGCCGTCGGCGGCGCGCCCGTCCGCGCCCGCCCGCCGCAGCAGCGCCCGCAGCAGTTCCGGGGACGCGGTGTTGGGGTTGATCTTGCCGGCCTCGTCCTCGATCCGCAGCACCGCCTGGCCGCCCGGCACGCGCAGCGTGCGCTCCGCGCCGTCCGCCGGCCAGGGATCGGACGGGTCGAGCAGGTGGAACACCGCTTCCTGCACCGCGCCGTCCGCCGCCGCCTCCGCCGCAGCCGCGCCGCGCAGGTTGGCGGCAAGCCGCAGCTCGGTGCGCCCGGCCGCCATCAACTGCGTCGCCAGCAGGGCGAGCAGCACCACGGACCATAGCACGATCAGCAGCGCGAAGCCCCCGTCCCTGCAACGAGGGTCGCGCGCCCGGTCGTCTCCTCGCCCGGCGGCGCTCACCGTTCTAGGCGCAGGCTGCGGCGCAGGGTGCGCTGCGGGTCGGCGGAGCCGGACGCCCGGCCGAGCGCCAGGTCGCCGGGCACCTGGGCGGCGTTGATCAACTGGTCGCGCAGATCCTCGGTCAGCGCCCGCGCGTCCCGCTGGTCGTGCACCACGTGCGGGGTGATCAGCACCAGAAGCTCGGTCCGCTGGCGGCTGTTGTTCTGGCTGCCGGCCAGCAGTCCTAGGAGCGGTATGTCCTTCAGGAACGGGATGCCCGAGTTCTGCGTGCTTGCAGTGTCGCTGATCAGCCCGGCCAAGCCCACCGTCTGCCCGTCCTCCACCACCACGCGGCTGCTGACGTTGCGCTCGGAAAACGTCGGCGAGTTGATGCCCGCAGTGGTCTGCCCCGCCACCACGCCGCTCACCTCCTGCGAGATGTCCAGCGTCACCAAGCCGCCGCTGTTCACCCGCGGCGTGACCTCCAGGATCACCCCGGTTTCCCGGTAATCCACCGAGTTCACGATCGGCGCGTTGCTGGTGATCTGGCTTTGCGAGCTTGCGGTCAGGAACGGCACGAGGTTGCCGACCTGCAAGCGCGCGGCCTCGTTGTCCAGCACCAGCACCTGCGGGGAGGACAGCACCTTCACGTCCGTCACCGCTTGAAGCGCGTTCAGCGCCGCCTGGCCGTTGCGGGGTCCGCTGAGCACGAAGCCCGGGAAGCCCGAGGCGAAGGCGCCCGCCGCGGCACCCGCCGGGCTGAAGTTGAGCGCGCCGTTGATGCCGGCGTTGAAGAAGAACTGCGTGCCGTATTGCAGGCTGTCGTTCAGCGTGACCTCGGCCACCGTGGCGTCGATGCGGACCTGCAAGGGCAGGATGTCGATCTTGCGCAGCATCGCCTCGATGGTGTCGCGCTCGGACGCGGTGGCATACAGCAGGATCGCGTTGTTCTGGCCGGTCGGAATGATGCGGACGGAGTTGTGGTCCTCCGCGCCGCCGGGGCCGCCCCCGGCGCCCCCGCCGGGGTTGCCGGTCGG
>CAXUIQ010000103.1:0-9902 GCA_964250815.1 uncultured Acetobacteraceae bacterium | reverse complement strand
TCGGCGCCGAGGTCGCGCGCTTCACCCAAGGCCTGTCCTACGACGTGCTGGTGGTGGCCGACACCGCGGACGAGTTCGGCGACGACCTCGCCTACCGCACCACGGACCCGCGGCCCATCGCCGGCACGCAGGGCCTGGTCCCCGCCGCCTGGGCGCGTCCGTTCGAGCAGTGGGGTGCCACGCAGCTCCAGGCGCGGTTCCAGAAGCAGGCCGGACGCCCGATGACGGCGCGCGACTTCGGCGCCTGGATGGCCGTCCGCGCCGTGGGGGAGGCCGCGAGCCGCGGCAACACGGGCGACCCCGCCGCCATCGGCGCCTATCTCCGCGGCCCGAAGTTCGAGTTGGCGGCCTTCAAGGGGTCCCGCCTCAGCTTCCGCCCCTGGGACGGCCAGTTGCGTCAGCCGGTGCTGCTGGCCGACGCGCGCAGCCTGGTTTCCGTCAGCCCGCAGCCGGGCTACCTGCACCAGTTCTCCGAGCTTGACACGCTCGGCATCGACCAGCCGGAGACGACATGCAAACTGTGAGGCTCGCTTTCGCGGCGCTGCTGCTGGCCGCCATGCCAGCGCGGGCCGAACGGCTGTTCGTTTCCAACGAGAAGGACAACACCGTGACCGTGCTCGACGGCCAGACCCTCGCCGTCACCGCGACCGTCAAGGTCGGCGACCGCCCGCGCGGCATCGTCGCGAGCAAGGACGGGCGGGCCATCTACGTCTGCACGAGCGACAGCGACCACGTCGAGGTGATCGACCCCGCGACGCTCGCCGTGTCCCGCATCCTGTCGAGCGGCCCGGACCCGGAGCTGATGACCCTCAGCCCCGACGGCGCGACGCTGTATGTCGCCAACGAGAACGACAACATGGTGTCCATCGTCGATGTGAAGGCCGGGCGCGTCGTGACCGAAATCCCGGTGGGGGTAGAGCCGGAAGGCATGGGGGTCAGCCCCGACGGCCGCGTGCTGGTCAACACGTCGGAAACGACGAGCATGGCCCACTTCATCGACACGGCGACGCAGCAGCCCATCGCCAACGTGCTGGTCGGCAGCCGCCCGCGGGTCGCCCGCTTCACCGCGGACGGCAAGCAGGTCTGGGTGAGCGCGGAGGTCGGCGGCACCGTGTCGGTGATCGACGCCGCCGCCCATGCGGTGGTCCACACCATCAATTTCCCCATCCCCGGCGTGCCGGCCGAGAGCGTGCAGCCGGTCGGCATCGCGATCACGCCGGACACGAAGACCGCCTTCGTGGCGCTCGGCCCGGCCAACCGCGTCGCCGTGGTGGACACGGGCACCTATGAGGTGCGCAAGTACCTCCTGGTAGGGCAGCGGGTGTGGAACATGGCCTTCTCGCTCGACGCCCGCCGGCTCTACACGACCAACGGGGTCAGCAACGACCTGTCGGTGATCGACGTGGACGCGCTGCGGGTCGTGAAGTCGGTGCCGGTCGGGCAGTTGCCCTGGGGCGTGGTGGTGGTGCCGTAATGCCGGATACCGTCGCGCACGAACCCGCCGCGTTGGACGTCGAGGGGCTGACCCACCGGTTCGGCGCGCGCAAGGCGCTGGACGGCGTGGGCTTCCGCATCCGGCCCGGCGACTTCACGGTGCTGCTGGGCCAGAACGGCGCGGGCAAGACCACGCTGTTCGCGCTGATCACCCGGCTCTACCACGCGCACCAGGGCGGCATCGCCGTGTTCGGCCAGCCGTTCCGCGCCGATGCCTCGGCGGCGCTGGCGCGCATGGGCGTGGTGTTCCAGCAGCCGACGCTGGACCTGGACCTCACGGTGCAGCAGAACCTTGAGTACCACGCCGCCCTGCACGGGATGGCCGGCGCCGCCGCGGCTCCGCGCATCCGCGACGAGCTGGCCCGGGTGAACTTGGCCGAGCGTGCGCGCGACCGGGTGCGCCTGCTGTCCGGCGGGCAGCGGCGCCGGGTCGAGCTGGCGCGCGCCTTGGTGCACGAGCCGGCGCTGCTGCTGCTCGACGAGCCGACCGCCGGCCTCGACATGGAAAGCCGCGGCTTCCTCTTGGGCCACGTCCGCCGCCTGTGCCGGGAACGGGGCCTCGCCGTGCTGTGGGCGACCCACCTGATCGACGAAGCCGGGGAGGACGCCCAGGTCGTCGTGCTGCACCGGGGCCGCGTGCTGGCGAGCGGTCCGGTGCCGGCCGTCATCGCTCAAGCCGGCGCCCAAACCCTCAAGGACGCATTCGAGCACCTGACCCATGCTGCAAACTAGGCTCCGCCCGCTTCCGCCCGCCGCCTACGCCCGCTGCATGGCCGGCATCGTCCGGCGGGAGGGCCTGCGCTGGGTTCACCAGCGCGGGCGCTTCGTGTCCGCGCTGGTGCGGCCCTTGGTGTGGCTCGCGATCTTCGCCGCCGGGTTCCGCTTCGTGCTGGGCGTGTCGATCATCCCGCCGTACGAGACCTACATCCCGTACGAGGTCTATATCGCGCCGGGCCTGATCGCCATGATCGAGCTGTTCAACGGCATGCAGAGCAGCCTGTCGATGGTCTATGACCGCGAGATGGGCAGCATGAAGACGCTGATGGTCAGCCCCTTCCCGCGCTGGTTCCTGCTGCTGTCGAAGCTGCTGGCGGGCGTCGCGGTCGCGGTGGTGCAGTCCTACATCTTCCTGGGCATCGCCTGGTTCTGGGAGATCGAGCCGCCGGCCATCGGCTACGTCACCGTGCTGCCGGCGCTGGTGGTGTCGGGCCTGATGCTGGGGGCGCTGGGCCTCGTGATGTCGTCGTTCATCCGGCAGTTGGAGAACTTCGCCGGCGTGATGAACTTCGTGATCTTCCCGATGTTCTTCGCCTCCTCCGCGCTGTATCCGCTGTGGCGGGTGAAGGAAAGCAGCCTGTTCCTGTGGTGGGTGTGCCAGTTGAACCCGTTCACCTCGGCTACCGAGCTGATCCGCTTCGCGCTGTACGGCCAGGTGGATTGGGGATCGGCGGCCATCGTGGGCGGCTGCACGGTGGCGTTCATGGCGGCGGCGGTCGCGGGCTACGATCCGGGGCGCGGCCTGATGGCGCGGAAGGCCGGGGCGGAGTGAGTGCGCTCCGGATCGCCGGGCTTGGGCTGCTCGCGCTGGCGCTCGGCGCGGCGGGGCCGCCGGCCGATCCGGATTGGCCCTGTGCGCAGCGGCTGGTCCCACGGCTCACCGCCGGCACGCTTTGGGGCGGGCACGACGCGGCCGGCGACTGGCATGCCGATCCCCAGGTGGCCGCGGTGGTCGCCGCCGTGGCGCCGCGGGGCGTGTCGGCGCAGGACGGCGCCGGGCAGATCGAGCGGTTCATGGCGACGCTGCCCGGCGCCGACCGGCCGGCGCGGTCCGCGCTGCTGTTCGCCGGGCTGGTGGACGAGACCAACGAGCAGCGCGCCCAAGTCATCGACCGCCTGCGCGCCACGGCCCGGCGGCAACGCGCGCTGACCGAGCTGGCCTCGAAGATCACCGCCGAACTCCGCGCCCTGCCGCCCGACGCGCCCCCTGCGCAGCGCGAGGAGACCGCGAGCCGCCGGGCCTTCCTGATCCGCGAGTACGAGGACATCGAGCGCACCATGCGCTACGCCTGCGAGGTTCCCGTGCAGATGGAGGCGAAGCTGGGCGCCTTGGCGCAGGCGCTGCAGCGCGGGCTGGCGGATTGACGGAACGTCGTCGGGATTCGGCCGGGTTGGCCATCGCACGGCCTGCGCCTCGGTTCGCGCGTTTGAGGGCAGCCCTCTCAGGACAGGCCTATGCCGCTGGGTGCCCATGCGGAGAACCTGGGCCTTTGTAACCATCAAAAGCTTGGTCTGATGGCCTAAACCCCGGGAGCGATGCTTCGCCGTTGCTTTTGAGGAGGTCAAAATGGCATCCATGATGCGGAAGCCTTTGATGGATGCGCCGTCCAGCGTGGAGCCGCGCCCGGCTGCGAGCGGCGGCGTCGAACTGTCCGTCGTCGTGCCGACGTTCAACGAGGCCCGCAACGTCAAGGAGATGGTCCGCCGGCTCGATGCTTGCCTCGCCGGCGTCTCCTGGGAAGTCATCTTCGTCGATGACAATTCGCCGGACCGCACGGCGGAGGTGGTGCGCGGCATCGCGGTGCATGACCGCCGGGTGCGCTGCCTGCAACGGCTGGGCCGGCGGGGCCTGTCCTCGGCCTGCATCGAAGGCTTCCTGTCGTCCTCCGCCCCTTACGTCGCGGTGATCGACGGCGACGGGCAGCACGACGAGACCTTGCTGCCGGACATGCTCCACGCCTTGCGCGGCGGCGAGACCGACATCGTGGTCGGCAGCCGCTACGTTTCTGGAGGCGGCGTGGGCGACTGGCAGGGCAAGCGCGCGTCGATGAGCCGGTTCGCCACCAAGCTGAGCCGCGTGGTGGTGCGCGGCGACCTGGCCGACCCCATGAGCGGCTTCTTCATGTTCGACCGGGCCGCCCTGTCGGACATCTTCCCGCGCCTTTCGGGGATCGGGTTCAAGATCCTGGTGGACCTGTTCGCATCGGCCCCGCGCCCGCTCCGCTTCCTTGAGCTTCCCTACGAGTTCCGGCAGCGCCATGCAGGGGAAAGCAAGCTCGACAACCAGGCCGTCTGGGACTATTTGGTGCTGATTGCCGACAAGAGGGTCGGCCACATCCTCCCGGTCCGTTTCCTGACGTTCACCCTGGTGGGCGGGATCGGCATTCCGGTCCACCTGGCGGTGATGAGCCTCGCCTTCGCGGCTTTCGACGCTTCGTTCACCGTGGCGCAAGCCGTCGCGGCGCTGGTCGCGATGACCACCAACTTCTTCCTGAACAACATGCTGACCTACCGCGACCGCCAGCTTCGCGGCTGGGGGCTGCTGCGCGGGTGGGTCTCCTTCGTCCTTGCGTGCAGCATCGGCGCGGTCGCCAACGTCGGCATCTCCTCCTTCATGTACGACATGAAGTTCCAATGGGTCGTGTCGGCCATCGCCGGCATCCTGATCGGCGCCGTGTGGAACTACGCCGTGACCGCCCTTTACACCTGGAAGCGGTAGTCGTGTCCGGCTCCCACGCAGCCACGGCCCGGACGTGGATGACGATCCCGGCGATGTCGTTCCGCCAGGCGGTCCTCGCCTTCGCGGCGGCCTATGCGGTCTGTGTCGTTCCGCTGCTGCTGGTGCAGAACCCTCCGCTGCACGACTACATGTTCCACATCGCGCGCATCCACATCCTCACCCATTGGCAGGCGTCGCCTGCGCTGCAGGCGCACTACGCCGTCGGCTCGTTCCTGTTGCCGAATGTGGCCTTCGACGTGGCCGCGGTGCTGCTGGCCCACGTCATGCCGCTTGAGCTGGCCGGCCGGGTGTTCATCGGCCTGACGCTGGCGTTGCAGTTGTCGGGCTGCATGGCGCTTTATCGGACCTTGCAGGGCCGGCATGGGCTGTGGCCGCTGGCCGCAGGGCTGTTCCTTTACAACTGGATCTTCCTGTTCGGCTTCCTGAACTACCTGTTCGGCGTCGGGGTGCTGCTGTGGGCGACGGCGATCTGGATCAACTTCGGCGACCGCCCGGGCGTGGGCGCCCGGCTGCTGTGGGGCACGGCGCTTTCGCTGGCGCTGTTCTTTTCCCACCTGATCGCCTGCGGCCTGTTCGCCGTGATCGTCGCGGGCTACGAGATCCAACGCGCCATCCCGATGCTGCGCCACCGACCCACGCAGGCTTTGCGGAACCTCCTGGCCGGGGCGTCGATCTTCATTGCGCCGATCGGCTTGTTCCTCGCCTCTCCCACCGCGGCGGAGGCCAGCAACAAGACCAGCCATAGCCTCGTCAACCTGCTCCGGACGCCGGCGATCCTCGTCCGGGTGCTGCTGTCCGGGGACTACCTGATCGACTTCGTGACCGTGGCGGCCATCTTGGCGTGCCTGGGCCTCCTCGTCAGGCGCGGCCGGGCCGTGGTGGCGCGGCCCATGGCACTGCCCGTGGCCCTGCTTGGCCTCTGCTACCTGGCCATGCCGCACGAGCTTTTCGGCGGCTGGGGCGCGGACACCCGCATCCCGGTCGTCATCGTGTTCGTCCTGATCGCCTGCGTCCGGCCCGTGCTGCGCGATGGATGGTGGGAAACCGTGTTTGCCGCGGTCATCGGAGGAGCGCTGCTGTTCCAGTCCGCCGTCCGCTCCTACGACTGGCTCGGCTACGATGCGGTCATCCAGGAGTTCAGGACCGCGTTCAAGGCCGTGCCTGCCAACAGCGTGCTCCTGGTCGCGAGCGAGACCGCCGTGCCCTCGTTCCAGGACATCGACCTGCGGCTGTGGCAGCCGCCGCTGCCGCATGTCGCGGCGCTTGCGGTGCTGGAGGGACGCGACATCTTCGTGCCCGACACGTACGCCCATGCGGGCCAGCAGCCGATCACGGTCGCCGCGCCCTACCGCGCGATCTACCGCTACCAGATCAACAAGCCGTTCGAGGTGGCGACGACCGAGGCGTTGGAAGGCTTCATCAGCCATGCCCGGCAGCTTCTCGCGGATGCCGGGTCAACCGATCCGCTGTTCGTGCTGCTGCTCTATCCCCAGGAGTTCAACCTGGCGCTGCCCGCCCATACGGCGTTGGCGGCTTCCACCTCCCGCTCCCTGCTCTTGTCCGTGGAACGCGCCGCGTCACCATGACCGCTTCCGGTGCAGGCCGCCGCCTCGCTCAAGTCCCGGCGACCGATGAATGGCTGGGGTCGTCGTCTGCGCCCTTGTTGCGGCGGCCCAGATCGACGAAGCCCTGCTTGATGCGTTCCAACTCGTCCGCCTTCATTTCCTCAAGGTCCAGCAATGCCAAGCGCGCCCCTTCGGTCACGCGCAGCAGCTCGTCGATCTTGACCTGCAAGGCATCCGTGTCGCGGTTCTGGGTGTTCTGGATCAGGAACACCATCAGGAAGGTGACGATGGTGGTCCCGGTGTTGATCACGAGCTGCCAGGTGTCGCTGAACCCGAAGATCGGCCCGCTGACGCCCCAGACGATGACCAGGGCCACGGCGATGATGAAGGTCAGCGGCCGTCCGGCGCTGCGGGCCACGGATTGGGCGAGCTTGTCGAAGTTCATGGGTCTGATCCTTGAGGGTGTCCGGCACCGCCGCATGCCCGGCCGGGCCGCCCGGCAACCTTACTCGAACTCCTCGGGCAACGTGTCCTGCGTCGGCAATCCGGCCGCCTGCCAACCATCCACGCCCTCCGGGAACCAGGCGGCATGGAAGCCCATCTCGCCGGCCCGGCGCGCGGCGTTCCAGCTCATCCAGCAATCCGCAAGGCAGAAGAAGACGACCAGGCGCCGGGCATCACCCTGCGTGACCTCCTGCAAACGTTGCTGCAAGCGCTTCTGCACCGCCTCGGGCAACGCGCCCCGGCCGATTTCCGGCCACCACAGGCTGCCGGGGAGGCTGGGATGGCGGGCGGGCAGCCATGGCGCGCCAGGGCGCATGGCCGGCGGGCGGCGCGGCGCGGGCAGCACGTCGATCAACACCGCGTCGCGCCGTGTCACCTGCTCCTGCATCGCCGGGATGTGCAGCACCGCGGCGCCGGGCACCGTGTCGGGCACTGGCGCCCGGTAATCGTCCAGGCGGTAGCCTTCCGGCACCGGCACGCCCGGGTCCGCGTGGGCCGGCGTCGCCGCCAGGATGGCGGCCAGGACAACGGCCGCACGCCTCAAGGCGCGGCCTGGCCCGGCTCGTCCAGCATGGGCACGCCGTAGTCCGCAAGCACCGCGGCGATGTCGGCCTTGTGCTTGCCGATGGCCTGGTTGATGCGCCGCCGCCATTCCGGCTCGCCCGCGCGCACGCCCATGGCGATGCGGTAGTCGAGCCGGGGCGCATCCGGTTCCGGCTCGATGAACACCGCCGTCAGCGGCAGGTGCTCCCGGGTGATCGCGTATCCAGCGGGCGGACCCCAGACCAGGGCCACGTCGATCTTCCCGTCCACCAGGTCTTGCAGCATGGCGCGCGGCGGGTTGCTGATCCGGGTATCGACGCGGAGCGAGTAAGGGCGGGCATGGTCCATCAGGTTGTGCCGCACCAGCAGGTCCGTTGGCGGCGTTGCGGCGATCACGCCGAACGTCTTGGACGCCAAGGACGGGTCGCCCACCGACCGTGCCGTGATCCCGTCCGCCTTGCGCGTCACGAGCATGTAGCCGGTATGGTAGTAGGGATTGGTCGTGTCCACGATCCCGTCCCCGCTTACGGCACCCATGATGAGGTCGCACTCGCGGGCACGCAGCGTATTGCGCACGAAACCGGTCACTTGCGGGAACCAGACGTAGCTGACCGGCAAGCCGAGGTCGGCACCGAGGATCTCGGCAACCTTGTTCTCGAAACCCTCCCGCTCTTGGTTCGAGAACGGCAGATTGTGGGGATCGGCGCAGACCCGCAACTCGGTGCGGGAAACCAACTCGGCGCGTTGGGCCCGCGTAGGAGCGATGAGGACGGACATGCCGACCGCGAGGCCGGACAGGACCGAAGCGATGCGCCGCATCCTGCCGCGGCCGTCGCGGCAGCCGATCCGCTCAGCTATCGTCATCGCCGATGCGCTTCGGGCGTCCACGCGGCAGCTTGTCGTCCGAGCGGGCCTTCAAGTACCCATAGATGTCGTCGAGGTACAGCACCACGTCCTCCGTCGTGCCGAACGCCGGCATGACGTTGTTCTGCGACTTGGTGACGTTTTGCCGCCCGTTGACGATGGTATTGACGAAGTCCTCATAGGACATCTTTTTGAGCGATTCGGTCAAGTTCGGCGCGTAGGAACTGCCGGCGCCGTCCGGGCCGTGGCACCGGAGGCAGGACTCGCCGTAGCGGCGATAGCCATTGAAGGTATGTTGGTCCACGTGCCCATCCTGGACCAGGTAAACCGGGTCGTTCTCCGCGCGGGCACCGGACGACCCGGCAATCGCGAACGCCACCCCGGCGCCGACCAGCCCCGAAAGGGCCAGCAGTGACTTGTATCGCATCCGTCATACTCCGGTGGTCTCTCCGACCGCGGACGTGCCGCGGCCGGAGCCTGCTAAGGTCGGCTTAGTCGAGGCCGAAGACGGTCATCACGCCGCCCAACTGCGTGTAGTTGGAAAGCTGCTTGTAGGCGCCCACCGCACCCAGGCCGTCGGTGTCGTTGCCAAGCCCGGCCGCCATGCCGATCCCGGCCCAGCCGCCGACGCCCGACAGCACGGCGATGTACTGCTTGCCGCCGTGGCTGTAGGTCGTGACGTTGCCGATGATGCCGGACGGCGTCTTGTACTTGTAGAGTTCCTTGCCGGTCTTGATGTCCACACCCTTCAGGTAGCCGTCAAGCGTGCCGTAGAACACGACATCGCCCGCCGTCGCCAGCGCACCCGACCAAACGGAGAACGGCTCCGGGTCGGACCAGACGATCTTGCCCTGGCCGGCGTCCCAGGCGATAAAGTTGCCGAGGTTGCTGTCGCCCTTGGGCGGATACATCGAGAGCGTCGCCCCGACGTAGGGCTGGCCCGCGGTGTAGGACACCTTGAACGGCTCGTAATCCATGCAGACGTGGTTGGTCGGCACGTAGAACAGGCCGGTCTTGGGCGAGAAGGCCGCCGGCTGCTGGTCCTTGGAGCCGAGCGCCGCCGGGCAGATGTTGCGGCTGTTCTTGTCCTCGCCCTGGGCCTGCGTCGAGTACTGCGACACGACCTGCGGACGGCCGGTCTGCATATCGACGTGGGTGGCCCAGTTCACCGCCGGATCGTACTTTTCGGCAACCAGCAGCTCGCCCGTTTCGCGGTTCAGCGTGTAGCCAAAGCCGTTGCGGTCGAAATGCACGAGTGCCTTGGTCATCTTCCCTTTCACGGGAATGTCGGCCAGGATCATCTCGTTGATGCCGTCGTAGTCCCACTCGTCGTGCGGGGTCATCTGATAGACCCACTTCGCCATGCCGGTGTCGGCGTCGCGGGCGAAGATGGTCATCGACCACTTGTTGTCGCC
>CAXUIQ010000102.1:0-9974 GCA_964250815.1 uncultured Acetobacteraceae bacterium | reverse complement strand
CGCCGCCCAGCATCTCCTCGATCTGGCGCAGGCGCTTGATGCTGCCGGTGATGGTTTTCCAGTTGGTCAGCATGCCGCCGAGCCAGCGGTGGTTCACGTAGTACTGGCCGCAGCGCTTGGCGCTGTCCGCCACGTACTCGGCCGCGGCCCGCTTGGTGCCGACGAACAGCACGCGCCCGCCGGCTGCCGTCACGTCGCGCACGGCGCGCAGCGCGCGGTCCAGCATCGGCACGGTCTGCTGCAGGTCGATGATGTGGACCTGGTTGCGGACGCCGAAGATGTACGGCCCCATGCGCGGGTTCCAGCGCCGGGTATGGTGGCCGAAATGCACGCCGGCTTCCAGGAGCTGGCGCAAGGTGAAGTCGGGCATCGCCATGGGCGAGTCCTTTCCAGTGATCCGGTTGATCCTCCGCGGGGCCAGGCCATGCGGCACCGGACCCTGGGGGATCGACCCCGGGAAAGGCGCCCCGCGTGTGAATTACCCGCGACGTTCGCGGGTACGCGAGATATGGTGGAATTGAGGAGGCGATGCAAGCTGGCAGGCGCCGGCGCGCTTGATTTCCGTGAAGCTCGGCGAGCTGCGTCCGAAGCGCGCCGGGGCCAATCAACGAGACAAAGCGAGTCCCGTATGCACATCCTCCACCGAACCCTGACCGACGATCCCGCCTTCCCACAACCCAAATGTCGTTCCCACTTGGATATGGGAGAGGGCTGCCTTTGGATCGAGGAAGTCGATTCCAACTCGGCGACTGTCACCGGCGTTGAAAGGCTGCGTCAGCCGAAGCCGTACATCATGGTTCCGGCCATTCACAACCATGACGCAGCCGAACCATCGGGCCGGCATGGGAGAAGCGCGCCCTCCTTTTTCCAGCGGCATAAGCTCGACCGTCGCGATGATGTCTGGCTCCAGCTTCATAATGATCCCAGGAACTGCAACGCTCGCAATTCTACGAGGAGGCTGGTTGGAAGGGCAAGGCTGGCGATACCCCGGTCAACAATGGCCTGTAACCGCCATCCCACGAAGCGGCTGGGAAAGCGAGCCGAAACCAGCCAATAAGGTCCCTCCCCGAAGACTGTTGCCGCATAGGTGGCGTATTGGACAGCTCCCTCGCGGGCCAAGGCGAAATACTTCACCTCGACACCGTACGGGTTGCGAAACCGCCCAAGCTGCTTGAGGTCGTCCAACTCATCCGACAGGACAGCACGATAAACTTGGACGAACTCCGTCAAACCTCCTCGACCCGCTCCACCCCCGGCACCACCTTCAGCGCCTGTGCCAGCCGCGGCGTCACCTGGAACCCCCCGGGAATGGCGATCTCCACCGCCTGCGCGTCGTCGATGCGCGGCACCAGCGTGACCCGGCCGCGCCCTGCGCCCTCCCGGGACAGCAGCGCGCGGATGTGGGGCACCGCCTCCGTCCGGTCGAGCCAAATCCGCATCCCGGCGCCCGCGTCGCTCGCCGCCTGCTCCAGCGACGTGCAATCGACCGCCGTGACCCGCAAGCTGTCGCCTTCCAGCCGGAGGTCCACGCCCATCAGCACCGCATGCCCGGCCTTGAGGATGTCCCGCGCGCTGCCCAACACCTCGCTGAACACCGTCACCTCGTAGCTGCCTCCCTGGTCCGACAGGCGTATCCAGGCCATGCGGCTGCCGGTCCGCGTCGCGCGCTCCTTGGACCCGATGACGCAACCGGCCATGCGGATGCGGGCAGCACCAGCCTGGGCGCGCGCTTCCAACTGGCTGGACGGCACCACGCCGAGGCGCTTCAGCAAGGGGCCGTAGCTGTCGAGCGGGTGGGCCGTCAGGTGGAAGCCCACCGCCTCCGCCTCGTAGCCCAGGCGCTCCATCGGCGGCCAATCCGGCAAGGCGGGCAAGCGCAGCGGCTCGGGCACCGGGCCGCCGCCGAACAGCCCGGCCTGGCCGGTCTCGGTTTCCTCCGCCTGCGCCTGGGCGCGGCGCATGATCGTCTCGGCGGCGGCGAACATCTGGGCGCGGTTGGGCGCAATGCCGTCGAAGGCGCCGGCACGGGCCAGGTTCTCAAGCTGCCCCTTGCTGAGCGGGCGCGGATCGACCCGGGCGGCGAAATCGGCCGGGTCGGCAAAGGAACGGTCGCCGCGGGATGCGACCAAAGCCTGCATGGCGGCGAAGCCGATCCGCTTCACCGCGGCGAGCGCGTAGCGGATCGCCTCCGTGCCGTCCGGCCCCATTTCCACCCGGAACTCGGCGCCCGACCGGTTGATGTCGGGCGGCAGCACGCGGAGGCCGGTGCGCTCGGCCTCCTGGCGCAGGGCCGCGATCTTGTCGGTGTTGCCGAGCGCCAGGTTCATGCAGGCGGCGAGGAAGGCGGCCGGGTGGTTCGCCTTGAGCCACGCCGTCTGGTAGGACAGCAGGGCGTAGGCAGCGGCATGGCTCTTGTTGAAGCCGTAGTCCGCGAACTTCGCCATCAGGTCGAACACCTCGGTCGCCTTGTCCGCCGGGATGCCGCGCCCGGTGGCGCCGTCGGTGAAGATCTTGCGCTGCTGCTCCATCTCCGCCCGGATCTTCTTGCCCATCGCCCGGCGCAGCAGGTCGGCGCCGCCCAGGCTGTAGCCGGCCATGCGCTGCGCGATCTGCATGACCTGCTCCTGATAGACGATGATGCCGTAGGTTTCGGCCAGGATGTCCCGCACCTCCGGATGCGGCGCTTCCCAGGGCTTGCCGTGCTTGCGCAGGCAGTATTCCGGGATGTTGGCCATCGGGCCGGGGCGGTACAAGGCGCCCACGGCGATCAGGTCCTCGAACCGGTCGGGGCGCATCTGCCGCAGCGCGTCGCGCATCCCTTGGGACTCGAACTGGAACACCCCGCCGCCGTCGCCGCGGGACAGCATCTCGTAGGTCTTGGGGTCGTCCAGCGGCAGGGTGGCGAGGTCCACGGGCGTGCCGAGGTCGGCCAGGATGCGGGTCGCCTGCTGCAGGATGGTCAGCGTCGTGAGGCCCAGGAAGTCGAACTTCACCAGGCCCGCCTGCTCCACGTACTTCATGGAGTACTGCGTCACCAGCGTGTCGGCCTTGGGATCGCGGTACAGCGGCACCAGGTCGATCAGCGGCCGGTCGCCGATCACCAGCCCGGCGGCGTGCGTGCTGGCGTGGCGGTACAGCCCCTCCAACTGCAACGCCACTTCCAGCAGGCGGCGCACGCTCTCGTCGCCGTCCCGCATCTCCTGCAAGCGCTTCTCGCCGTCGATGGCCTGGGCGAGCGTCACCGGCTTGGCCGGGTTGTTGGGGATCAGCTCGGCCACGCGGTTCACCTGGCCGAACGGCAGGCCCAGCACCCGGCCCACGTCGCGCACCGCCGCCCGTGCTTGCAGCTTCCCGAAGGTGATGATCTGCGCCACCCGGTCCGCGCCGTATTCGCGGCGCACGTAGTCGATCACCTCGTCCCGGCGGTCCTGGCAGAAGTCGATGTCGAAGTCCGGCATCGACACACGTTCGGGATTCAAGAAACGTTCAAACAACAACCCCCAGCGCAGCGGGTCGAGGTCGGTGATCGTGAGCGCCCAGGCCGCGACGGAGCCTGCGCCGGAGCCGCGGCCCGGCCCCACCGGGATGCCCTGCGCCTTGGCCCACTGGATGAAGTCGGCGACGATCAGGAAGTAGCCGGGGAAGCCCATGCCGGCGATGACGCCCAGCTCGTATTCCAGCCGCTCGGCATACACGGCCCGGGTGGCCGGGTCGGCGTCCATCGCGTCCATGCGGAGGACCAGGCCCTCCCGCGCCATGGCGCGCACCGTCTCCTCCTCGGTCTGGCCGAGCCGCACCTTGGGGCACATCGGCAGCAGCGGCTTGCGGGTTTCCGCCATGACGGCGCAGCTCCGCGCCACCGCCAGCGTGTTGTCGCAGGCGTCCGGCAAGTCGCGGAACAGGCGGCGCATGTCGCGCGCCGGCTTGAACCAATGCTCCGGCGTGACCCGGCGGCGCGCGGCCTCGCTCATCTGCCGCCCTTCCGCGATGCACAGCAGGGCGTCGTGCGCCTCGTGCATCTTCGCGGCGGCGAAGAAGCACTCGTTGGTGGCGACCAGCGGCAGCCGATGCTCGTCCGCAAGCTGCAGCAGCCCCGGCTCGATGGCCCGCTCCAACGCGATCCCGTGCCGGTGCAGCTCCACCAGGCAGCGCCCGGGGAACGCCTCGGCCAACTGCGCCAGCAGCTTGTCGGCGTCCGGCTTGCGCCCCTCGGCCAACATGCGGGCAACCGGGCCGCGGGTGCCGCCAGTCAGCAGCACCAAGCCTTCCGCGTGGTCCAGCAGCGTTCGGAGCGGCAGTTGCGGGTCCGCCGGGTCGCCCTGCATGAAGCCCTGCGACGACAGGCGCTGCAGGTTGGCCAGCCCCGCCGCGTCCTGCGCCAGCACCACCACCGGGTCGGGCGCGAGGCGCGGGTTCTCCGCCCGGGCCAGCGAGACCTGGCAGCCGATGATCGGCTGCACGCCCCTGGCGGCGCAGGCCTGGCTGAATTCCAGCGCGCCGAACAGGTTGCCGGTGTCGGTGATCGCCACCGCCGGCATCTTGGCGTCCTGCGCCGCGGCGGCGATCTTGTCGGCCCTGATCGCCCCCTCGCTCAACGAGTAGGCGGAGTGGACCCGCAAATGCACGAAGTCGGCGTGCGGCATCAAAGCTCCTCGATTCGCCCGTCCCGCAAGGTTACCCGGCGATCCATGCGGCTGGCCAGGTCCGGGTTGTGCGTGGCGATCAGCGCCGCCACCCCCTCATGCCGCACCATGCGCAGCAGTTCCTCGAACACCACGTCGCTGGTGGCCACGTCGAGGTTGCCGGTCGGCTCGTCCGCCAGCAGCACGCCGGGCGCGTTGGCCAAGGCGCGGGCGATCGCGACCCGCTGCTTCTCGCCGCCCGACAGCTTGCCCGGCAGGTGCCCGGCGCGCGCCGGCAAGCCGAAGGCGGCCAGCAGCGCCATCGCCCGCTCCCGCGCCGCCCGCCGCGGACGGCCGGCGACCATCTGCGGCAGCACGATGTTCTCCGCCGCGGTGAATTCGGCCAGCAGGTGGTGCGCCTGGTACACGAAGCCGATGCGGTCGCGGCGGATCGCCGTGCGCTCGGTGTCCGGCAACTGCCCGGCGTCCCGCCCATCCACCATCACGGCCCCGGCGTCCGGGCGCTCCAGCAAGCCCGCCAAGTGCAGCAGCGTGCTCTTCCCCGTGCCGGACGGCGCCACCAGCGCCACGATTTCCCCGGCGCGCAGCACGAGGTCGGCGCGCCGCAAGACGTGAAGCTCGCTGTCCCCGCTGCGGTAGGCGCGGCTCACGCCTTGCAGCGCCAGCGGCTCACTCATGCCGCAGCGCCTCCACCGGGTCGGTGCGCGCGGCGCGCCAGCTTGGATACAGCGTGGCCAGCAGGGACAGGCCGAGCGCCATCGCGACCACCTGCATCACCTCGTGCCAGTTCAGCTTGGCCGGCAGGTGCGTGAGGTAGTACACCTCCGGATTGAACACGCTGGCGCCGGTCGCGGCCTCCACCCAATGCTGCAGCGTCTCGATGTTGAGGCAGAACAGCACGCCCAGCAGCACGCCGGCGACGGTGCCGGTCACGCCCACGCTGGCGCCGCACATCAGGAAGATCCGCATGACGGCGCCCCGCCCGGCGCCGATGGTGCGCAGCACCGCGATGTCGCGCGTCTTGTCCTTCACCATCATGATGAGCGAGGACACGACGTTGAACGCCGCCACCAGGATGATCAGCGTCAGGATCAGGAACATCACGTTCCGCTCGACCTGCACCGCGGCGAAGAAGCTGTTGTTGCTCTGCTGCCAATCGACCACGCGCACCGGCGTGCCGGACAGCGCCGCCGTGATCGCCCGGCTGACCCCTCGCACGTCCTGCGGGTCGGCGACCATGACCTCGATGTGGGAGGCGCTTACGGGCTGCTGGAAGAAGATCTGCGCGGCTTCCAGCGGCAGGAACACGAACGACGTGTCGTACTCGTTCATGCCGACCTGGAACACCGCCACGACGCGGTAGGCCCGCACCCGCGGGATGGTGCCGAACGCGGTCGCGGCGCCCTGGGGCGAAACGAGGGTGAGTTCGCCGCCGACCGTCAGGCCGAACTTCTGCGCGAGGCCGGTGCCGACCGCAATCGCGTCCTCGCCTTGGAAATCGTCGAGCGTGCCGGCCCGGATGTTGTCGCTGACCGCGCGCATCCGGCGGAAATCCGCGGGCTGGATGCCGCGCACCAGGCCGCCGGCCGATTGCCCCCGCGGCCCCGTCAGCAATACCTGCCCGTCGATGACCGGCACGGCGGAGACGACGCCGGGCACGGCGGCGACCCGCGCCGAGACGGATTGGTAGTCCGTGAGCGCGCCGCCTGCGGGATAGACGCCCAGGTGGCCGTTGAAGCCCAGGATGCGGTTCAGCAGGTCCACCTGGAACCCGCCCATCACCGACATCACGATGATCAGCGTCGCCACCCCGAGCGCGATGCCCACCAGGCTGAAGCCCGCGATGACCGAAACGAAGCGTTCGCCGCGCCGGGCGCGCAGGTAGCGGCCGGCCACGGCGCGCTCAAAAGGTCCGAACATTTACGCTATATGGGCGAGCGCCGCGTCCAGCGTAAGCTCCTGCCGCTCCCCGGTCGCGCGGCGCTTCAGCTCCACCGTGCCAGCGGCGGCGCCGCGCGGGCCGACGATGACCTGCCAGGGATGGCCCATCAGGTCGGCGTCGGCGAACTTCACCCCGGCCCGTTCCTCCCGGTCGTCGTACAGCGCGCGGCCCGGCATCGCGGCATAGGCCTGCTCGCACAGGGCGCCCGTGGCGGCGTCGCCCTGCTTGAGATTGAGGATGGCCGCACTGAACGGCGCGACGCTGTCGGGCCAGATGATGCCGGCCTCGTCGTGGTGCGCCTCGATCAGCGCGCCCGCCAGGCGGGACACGCCGATGCCGTAGCTGCCCATGTTGGGCGCGACCGGCGCGCCGTCGGCGCCTGCGACCTGCAAGCCCACGAGTTCGCTGTACAGCGTGCCGAAGTTGAAGATCTGGCCGACCTCGATCCCCCGCCCCTCGCGCCGCCGCTCGGCGGGCACCCGCTCCCAGGCGGCCAGGTCGTGCTTCTCGTCGGTCGCGGCGTAGGGCGCCGTGACTGCGGCGAAGAAGCGGTCGAGCTGCCCGGGGTCGGTGTGGTCCAGGTCGTCGGTGCCGATCTGGATGGTCTCGACCTCGGCATCGTAGAACACCTGGCTTTCCCCTGTGGGCGCCAGGATGTGGAACTCGTGGCTCAGGTCGCCGCCGATCGGCCCGGTGTCGGCCGCCATCGGCACGGCCTGCACGCCCAGGCGCCGGAATGTGCGGAGATAGGCCAGCATCATGATGCGGTAGCTGCGCACCGCGGCCTCATGGTCCAGGTCGAAGGAATAGCCGTCCTTCATCAGGAACTCCCGCCCGCGCATCACGCCGAAGCGGGGCCGGGTCTCGTCGCGGAACTTCCATTGGATGTGGTAGAGGATTTGCGGCAGCTCGCGGTAGCTGCGGACCGACTGGCGCAGCAGGTCGGTGATCAGCAGCTCGTTGGTGGGGCTGTAGATCAGCTCGCGGTCGTGCCGGTCCTTCAGGCGCAGCATCTCCGGGCCGTAGGCGTCGTACCGGCCAGTCGAGCGCCACAGGTCGGCGGATTGCAGGGTGGGCAGCAGCAGCTCCTGCGCGCCGACGCGGTCCTGCTCTTCCCGCACCACCTGGGCGATGTTGCGCAGCACGCGCCAGCCTGCCGGGAGCCAGGCGTAGATGCCGGCCGCCACCTGGCGCACCAGCCCGGCCCGCAGCATGAGCCGGTGCGAGGCGATCTGCGCCTCCGCCGGGATTTGCTTTATGGTGGGAAGCAGGGAGCGGGTCAGACGCATCGGGAACCTGTGTCAGTGGAGCCTTTCGGACCCTACAGGCCCGGCAGCCTGATCGCCAGCCGCCGGTTGTTGTGTCTTGAAAATAGCCTTAGCCACGTAATCTTTGTGCGACGCACAACGTTTTTTTATTTGATTACGCCGGAACTGCCGTGAATCCGCGTGACACCGCCCGCCACTGCAACTATCAAAGAAGGAGTGGCCCGCGCGCACAGGCGGCGCAGCGGGCCGAGTTTAGGGAGGAAACGCCGATCACACGGCAGACCAGGAAGCAACATCCTGGTCTGCTGTGAAGATCACTTGGCGGCCCCTATCCCGTCCAGGCAAATCGACGGCCTCCACACGATTTTTCTGCGCTGTTGCACAGGATATGACGTTCAGGCAGGCAAGCGGCGAATTGCCGCCCATAATTTGGTCAAGCGCGGAAGGACCACCAATCGCTCCGGATGACCCACATCGCCACGCCCCAGAGCACGGCTGAGATGATGGTGGTCGCCAGCAGCTTGCGCCCGATCAGCGGACGCTCCGGCGCGCCGCGCCAGCCGGTTGCCGGGTCGGCGTCGGCCACCGGGCGCGTGCCGAACGGCAGCACGGCGAACAGCACGGTCCACCAGATCAGCGTGTAGAGCACGAAGGCCGTGAAGCCGCTCACGGCTGGTCCCCGTTCAAACCCGGAGCAGGTGGACGTCCACCATCGGCCGTTTCTGCAGGCGCTTGCCGAGGGCGCGGCGCAGCGCGGCACGGGCGCCGTCGGCCAGCGCGGAGTCGTCCCGACGCATGGAGGCCGGCAATCCCGCGACGGCTTGGGTGAACTCGCTGGCGACCCGCGCGGCTTCCGGGTCGTCCGGCTCGAACAAGCCGGGCGCGCTGACCCGCGCCTGCCCGATCATCTTGCCGGCGCCGTCCACGGCGAAGCTGCCCAGCACGACGCCGTTGAACAGCATGCGCCGCCGGGCCGCCAGCACGCCGCCGTTCAGCGGCACCACCCGGTTGCCGTCGAGCGCCAGACGCCCGACCGGCGCGCTGTCCACGACTTCCGGCCGGCCCGGCGACAGGCTCAGCATGTCGCCGTCCTCCAGCAGGATCGGCGTGGCGCCGGCCTCCTGCGCCAAAGCCGCGTGGGCCGAAAGGTGCCGCCACTCGCCATGGACCGGGACCGCATACTTGGGCTTCACCAGCGCATAAAGCTGCCGCAGCTCGTCGCGCGCTGGGTGGCCGGAGACGTGGGTCAGCTCGTCCTCGTCGGTGATGACCCGCACGCCGCGGCGCACCAGGCTGTCCTGCACCATGGTGATCGGACGCTCGTTGCCGGGGATCATGCGGCTGCTGAAGACCACCGTGTCGCCCTCCCCCAGCGCGATGTTGGGATGGGTGTCGGCGGCGATGCGCGACAGGGCGCTGCGCGGCTCGCCTTGGCTGCCCGTCACCAGGATCAGCAGGTTGTCGTCTGGGACCGACCCGGCCTCGTCCTCCGAAACGAACTCCGGCAGGCCGCGGAGGTAGCCGGACTCCCGCGCGGCCGCCTCCAGGTTGCGCAGCGACCGACCGACCAGCGCGACGTGGCGGCCGGCGTCGCGCGCCGCCATCACCACGCTCTCGACCCGCGCCACGTTGCTGGCGAAGCACGTCACCGCCACCCGGCCGCGCATCGGGCGGATCAGCGCCGACAGGCTGCGCCGCACTTCCGCCTCGCTGCCGGAATGGCCATCGACCATGGCGTTGGTGCTGTCGCACACCATGGCCAGCACGCCCTCCTCGCCCAGGCGGCGGAACGCGGCCTCGTCGGTCGCCGGGCCGATCAGCGGGTTGGGGTCGAGCTTCCAGTCGCCGGTGTGCAGGACGGTGCCATACGGCGTGCGGATGGCCAAGGCCTGCGCTTCCGGCAAGGAGTGCGCAACGGGCATGAACTCCAGCGAGAACGGCGGCAGCTCGATGCGCCCGCCGATCGGCACGGTGTGGATGCGGACCTCGGCGAGCAGCCCGGCCTCGACCAGCTTGCGCTTCAGCACCGCGGTCGCGAACGGCGTCGCATAAACGGGGCAGCGGAACTGCCGCCACAGGTGCGCCACGGCGCCGATGTGGTCCTCGTGCGCGTGGGTGATG
>CAXUIQ010000101.1:0-10011 GCA_964250815.1 uncultured Acetobacteraceae bacterium | reverse complement strand
GACGCGGCCTGCGCCATGTCGGCGACCGGCCACGGCGAGAGCTTCATCCGCATCGCCGCCGGGCACGAGGTGTCCGCGCGGATGCGGCTGGCGCGGGAGGATCTCGATGCGGCTGCCGCCGGGGTGATGGCCGCGTTGGCCTCGGTCGGCGGCACCGGCGGGTTCGTGGCGCTCGACCGCGCCGGCCGTTGGTCGCTGCCGTTCAACACGCGCGGCATGTATCGCGGCGTGGTGGATGCGGACGGCGCTGCTTGGACTGGCATCTACCAGGAGCCGCTGCAGCGGGCAGCGTCCCGGCTTGGGATCAGTTGATCCTGGGCAGCCGCTCGCAAGGATGCCATGCAAACCCTGGCGCGGATCAAAGACTGGGCCCGGGCGACCAAGCGCGATGTCCACGCGCTCTATCTCGCAGCCCGCGACCCACGCACTCCCTGGCATGCCAAGGCGCTCGCCTTGGGGATAGCCGCCTATGCTCTCTCGCCCATCGACCTGATTCCCGATTTCATCCCGGTCCTCGGCTACCTCGACGACGCCATCCTGTTGCCTGCGGCGATCATGCTGGCGGTGCGTCTGGTGCCGCCGGACGTCATGGCGGAGCATCGCGCCGCCGCCGTCGAAGCCGAGAGCCGCCCGGTCAGCCGCGCGGGCGCCGCGATCATCGTGGCACTTTGGCTGTTGCCGGCCGGGCTGCTGCTCTGGTGGCTCTGGCCGATCGCGATCCAGTAGCGTCCGGCCTTGAAGGCCTTGGCCGGCGTCGGGCTGGAACACATCTCTACAGCAGTTCCTGGCTGCAGGGCTGCCCGGATCGTTCGACGCTTGCGCCGGCCCGGCGTGATCGCCGATACTTAGTCGTTTCGCAATGCAAAGGGGAAGCAGCATGGGCTATCGGGTCGCGGTTGTCGGCGCCACGGGAGCGGTCGGGCGCGAGATCCTGAAGACCTTGGCGGAGCGGAGCTTCCCGGCGAGCGAGGTCGCCGCCGTCGCCTCCGCCCGATCCGCCGGGCAGGAGGTCAGCTTCGGCGACAAGGCCGTGCTGAAGGTCAAGAACCTCGACACCTTCGACTTCACCGGCTGGGACATCGGGCTGTTCAGCCCCGGCGCCAGCGTGTCCGCCGTCCACGCCCCGCGCGCCGCCGCCGCCGGGTGCCTGGTGATCGACAACACCAGCCACTTCCGCATGGAGCACGACGTGCCGCTGGTGGTGCCGGAGGTGAACCCCGGGGCGCTGCGCCGCATCCGCCGCGGCATCGTCGCCAACCCGAACTGCTCGACGATCCAGATGGTCGTGGCCCTGAAGCCGCTGCACGACCGGTTCCGCGCCAGGCGCGTGGTGGTCGCGACCTACCAATCCGTGTCGGGCGCCGGCAAGGAGGGCATGGACGAGCTGTGGGCGCAGTCCCGCGCCATGTACGTGAACGACCCCGTGACCGCGCAGGAGTTCACCAAGCCCATCGCCTTCAACTGCATCCCGCACATCGACAAGTTCATGGAGGACGGCTCCACCAAGGAAGAATGGAAGATGGCGGTCGAGACGCGGAAGATCCTGGACCCCGACATCCTGGTGCAGGCGACCTGCGTGCGGGTGCCGGTGTTCATCGGCCACAGCGAGGCGGTGAACGTCGAGTTCCATGAGCCTGTATCCCCGTCCGACGCCCGCGCCATCCTGCGCGACGCGCCCGGCGTCGTGGTGATGGATACCCGCGACGACGGCGGCTACATCACGCCCGCCGATTGCGCCGGGGAGGACGCCGTGTTCGTGAGCCGCATCCGCCGCGACCCGACGGTGGAGCACGGGCTGTCGTTCTGGTGCGTGTCGGACAACCTGCGCAAGGGCGCGGCGCTGAACGCCGTGCAGATCGCCGAGGCCGTGGTGGCGCAGGGATTGCTCAAGCAGGCGGCTTGACGCTGAAGAACAAAGCGTCGTCAGCGACGGCCCGATGCCGGGCTGCGGTTCCCATGGCAGAGATGGGTCTCGGTTGACCATCCGTTGACCCTGCCCAACTCAAGTCATAGGAACACGCGAAATCCTATCGATTGGAGCTGACGATCCCCATGGCTGTATTGGTGGCTGCACGATGAAGGATGTCCGGGACGCGCTGATGGTGGCCTACACCAGCGACGGCAAGACCGTGCGCCGCCCGCTTTCGCCGCACCTGCAGATCTACACGCCGCAGATGACGTCGATCCTGTCGATCATGAACCGCGTGACGGGGATCGCGGTGTCCGTGGGCACCCTGCTGCTGGTCTGGTGGCTGGTCGCCGCCGCCAGCGGCCCGGGCGCGTTCGCCACGGTGCAGGGCTTCGTCGCCTCGCCGGTCGGGCTGTTCGTGCTGTTCGGCTGGACGGTGTCGCTGTTCTTCCATTTCTTCAACGGCATCCGGCACCTGGCCTGGGACGCCGGCTTCGGCTTCGACCTGCCGGAGACCTACGCGAGCGGCTGGGCCGTGGTGGCCGCGACTGCCGCCAGCAGCGTGCTGGTGTGGGCCGTCGGCCTTTGGCTGCTGTGAGGGGTTGAGCCATGCGGGAAAGCATCTCCATCGACGTGCGCCGCAGCCAGCTCGGCCGGGCGCGCGGCGTCGGCGCCGGGCACTCGGGGGTCGGGCATTGGCGCTCGGAGCGGATCACCAGCATCGCGCTGGTGCCGCTCACATTGTGGTTCATCTACGCGATGCTGCACCTGGCCGGCGCGCCACAGCCCGTGGTTGCGGCGTGGGTCGGCAACCCGATCAATGCGACCCTGTTGCTGGTGCTGATTTTCGTGACGTTCCAGCACATGCACCTGGGCTTGCAGGTCATCTGCGAGGACTACGTGTCCAACAAGTGGCAGATGACCTTGATGGTCCTGGGCGCGAAGGCAGCCTCGCTCCTGCTTGGGCTGCTGGCCAGCGTTGCGGTCTTGAAGCTTGCGCTGAGCTAGGCCGCGTCTGGCCGAACCGCGGCCCGACGCCATATTGCAGTCATCCCTTCTGAGGCGAGCCACATGAACGCGATCACCATGCCGTCGGCACGGGCCTACAATGTCATCGACCACACCTACGATGTCGTGGTGGTGGGCGCGGGCGGCGCCGGGCTGCGCGCGACGCTGGGGATGGGCGCGGCCGGGCTGCGGACCGCGTGCCTGACCAAGGTGTTCCCGACCCGCAGCCACACGGTCGCGGCGCAGGGCGGCATCGGCGCGGCGCTGGGCAACATGGGGGAGGACGACTGGCGCTGGCACATGTATGACACCGTGAAGGGGTCGGACTGGCTGGGCGACCAGGACGCCATCGAGTACATGTGCCGCGAGGCGATCCCCGCCGTGTACGAGCTGGAGCATTTCGGCGTGCCGTTCAGCCGGACGGAGGACGGACGCATCTACCAGCGCCCCTTCGGCGGCCACATGAAGGACTACGGCAAGACGCCCGCGATGCGCGCCTGCGCCGCCGCAGACCGGACCGGCCACGCGATCCTGCACACGCTGTATCAGCAGAGCCTGAAGCACGAGGTCGAGTTCTTCGTCGAGTACATCGCGCTCGACCTGCTGATGGACGAGGAAGGGGCCTGCCGCGGGGTGATGGCCTGGTGCCTGGAGGACGGCTCCATGCACCGCTTCCGGGCGCAGACGGTGGTGCTCGCGACGGGCGGCTACGGACGCGCCTACTTCAGTTGCACCAGCGCCCACACCTGCACCGGCGACGGCAACGGCATGGCGATCCGCGCCGGCATTCCCATGCAGGACATGGAGTTCGTGCAGTTCCACCCCACCGGCATCTACGGGTCCGGCTGCCTGATCACCGAAGGATCGCGCGGGGAGGGCGGGTACCTCACCAACTCCGAGGGCGAGCGGTTCATGGAGCGCTACGCGCCGACCGCCAAGGACCTGGCCAGCCGGGACGTGGTGTCGCGGTCCATGACCCTGGAGATCAACGCCGGGCGCGGCGTGGGCGCGAACAAGGACCACATCCATCTGCACTTGGAGCACCTGGGTGCGGACCTGCTGCACGAGCGCCTGCCGGGGATCAGCGAGACCGCCAAGGTGTTCGCCGGGGTCGATGTGACCAAGGAGCCGATCCCGGTGCTGCCGACCGTGCACTACAACATGGGCGGCGTGCCGACGAACTACCGCACGGAGGTGCTGCGCCCAACCGCGAACGACCCGGACGCCGTGGTGCCCGGCCTGATGGCGGTGGGCGAGGCCGCCTGCGTGTCGGTGCACGGCGCGAACCGGCTCGGCACCAACTCGCTGCTCGACCTCGTGGTGTTCGGCCGCGCCGCCGCGCACCGGGCCGCCGAGATCATCAAGCCCGGCGCCAGTCAGGCCCCGCTTCCGCCGCGCGCCGGGGAAGCGACGCTCGACCGGTTCGACCGCACCCGCAACGCGAGCGGCGATACCAAGGTCGCCGCCATGCGGTTCGAGCTGCAGAAGGTCATGCAGTCGCACGCGGCCGTGTACCGCAACAGCGAAAGCCTGAAGGAGGGCGTGTCGAAGATGCGCAGGCTCTGGTCCGGCATGGACGACATGCAGGTGAGCGACCGGTCCCTCATCTGGAACAGCGACTTGGTCGAGGCGCTGGAGTTCGACAACCTGATGGGCAACGCCATGACCACCATGGTCAGCGCCGAGAACCGGCACGAGAGCCGCGGCGCCCATGCCCACGACGACTTCCCGGAGCGTGACGACCAGGAGTGGATGAAGCACACCCTCGCGTGGTGCGACCCCCAGGGCAAGGTCGATCTGGGCTACCGCGAGGTGAAGATGCAGACGTTGACCAACGAGGTCTCCGTGTTCCCCCCGAAGAAGCGGGTTTACTAGAAGCGCGCTCATTAGGCGAAAGAAGCAAGAACGATGGCCACCTTCACGCTGCCCAAGAACAGCAGGATCGGGCAAGGGCAGACCTACAGGGCTGCGCCCGGCGCGACCCGGACCAAGGAGTTCAAGGTCTATCGCTGGAACCCCGACGACGGGCAGAACCCGCATATCGACACTTATGAGCTTGACCTCGACAAGGTCGGGCCGATGGTGCTGGACGCCCTGATCTACATCAAGAACGAGGTCGATCCGACGCTCACGTTCCGGCGGTCCTGCCGGGAGGGGATCTGCGGAAGCTGCTCGATGAACATCGACGGCGGCAACACCCTGGCTTGCCTCAAGGCGCATGACGAGGTGGATGGCGCGGTGCGGATCTACCCGCTGCCGCACATGGCCGTGGTGAAGGACCTGGTGCCCGACCTGTCCCAGGCCTACGCCCAGCTCCGCAGCATCGAGCCGTGGCTGAAGTCCGACACGCTGCCGCCGCCGGACGCCGAGCGGCTGCAAAGCAAGGAGGAGCGTGCCAAGCTCGACGGCATGTGGGAGTGCATCCTGTGCTTCTGCTGCACCACCTCCTGCCCGAGCTACTGGTGGAACGGCGACCGCTACCTCGGCCCGGCCGTGCTGCTCCAGGCCTACCGCTGGATCGCCGACAGCCGCGACGAGTACACCGGCGACCGGCTGGACGCGCTGGAAGACCCCTACAAGCTCTACCGCTGCCATACGATCATGAACTGCACCAAGACCTGCCCCAAGGGCCTCAACCCGGCCAAGGCGATTGGGGAGATCAAGCAGCTTCTGGTTGACCGGAAGGGCTGACCGCTCCGCGACGGGTGCTCCGAATTGGCGTTCAACAGGTCGTTGGACACGCGGCTGGGCCGCGCCGACGCTTGGCGTGACAGCCTTCTGGTCGATCATGCCGTGTTCCGCACGGTTTGGACCAACCTTGCCGAGGTGATCCCCGGGCGGCTCTACCGCTCGAACCATCCGACGCCGGGCCATCTGGCGGCGGCTACCCGGCGCCTTGGCCTGCGTACCCTTGTCAATCTACGCGGGCAGCGGAAGTGCGGGTCGGATGCGCTCTCCCGCGCCGCTGCGGCCCGGCTCGGCCTTGTGCACGTCGATATGGCGTTCGAAAGCCGCGGCGCGCCGCACCGGGACCGCATCCTGCGCTTCGCCGACATCTACCGGACGCTGCAAACCCCGGCGTTGATGCACTGCAAGTCTGGCGCCGACCGGGCCGGCCTGGCGTCCGGCCTCGCCATCCTGTTCGAGGGCGGCACCGCGGCGGGGGCGTTGAAGCAGTTGTCCTGGCGGTTCGGGCATTGGCGCCGCGCCCGCACCGGCGTGCTCGACGCCTTCTTCCTGCGCTACGCCGCCGAGGCCGAGGGGCGCCTGCCGTTCCTGGATTGGGTCCGCACCGAATACGACGAGGCCGCGCTGAGGCACGATTTCGTGGCGGGCGGGCTGAGCAGCTTCATCAACGACCGCATCCTGCGGCGCGAGTAGGTCAGGCCGCGCGGGTCAGCCGCTTCATGAACGCCGAGACCCGGTGCCGGCGCAACTCGTACCGCGCCTTGTCGTCCGTGGTCATCCAGTTCAACTGGATGACGTAGCGGCGTCCCACGAACTGCTTGTGGCCGTGCCAGGTGGTCGGGCCGTTCGGGAACACCAGCAGGGTGCCGTTCACCGGCGGCACCTCCACGGCATAGTCCTCGATGTCGTCGGGGCCGCGCAGCAGGCGCAGGCAGCCTTCCTGCTTGGCCCAGGCCTCGGTGTCGGGGTTGAGGTAGAGCAGCACCGTGACCCGCTTGGCCGTGCTGTCGCAGTGGATGCGTCCATCCTTCTCGCGCGACTGGCCGCGCAGCGTGACCATGACCGGCGCGTCGTCCAGCGCCAGGCCGAACTTCCCGGCCACCGCGGCGCGGAAGCGGCCGCTTTCCAGCTCGGCGATCAAGGTACGGGCGGCGTCGCCGAAGCGAAGGCCTCCGGTCGGGAACGATCCGCCCTTGGACAAGGCGGGCAACCCCTGCACCACCTGTTCCAGCACCGGCGCCGGGACGAATTGCGGGACGACGACATGGGTGAACGGGTCGTCGACGATCGGGGCGGCGGCAAGGGCCGCGTAGTCAAGGACGTTCATGCTATGAAGCTAGGCGGGCTGGCCCGGCCGTTCAACCGCAGCCGCGGTTGGCGTCACGTGCGCGGGTCCCGCGCCGCCCTGAGCACGCCGCCGGTTGCCAAGAATTGCGCGCATTTCAGCCGGCCTTCGCAGCACGGCTCCAACGAAACGCGCGCCGATACGCGCGACCAGCCCCGCGCAGCGCAGGTATAGAGTTGCTTTGCCGCCGGGGTGCGGTATTCGACCGCCGAAGCGGAGCCGAGGAGGATCACGCCCATCACGAGTGCCGCCAGAACCGTCCGCATGGCCCGTCTCTCCTTTGAGTTGCAATTCTCGGACAAACCGGACGTTCAATCCATAGATTGATTGCCAACTCGCAATTTCTTGATCCGTGGCTTTAATGCCGCACCGCCCCACCTGCGACCGATCTGGAGCCATCGCATGACCCCGCCCTCCGATGCCGCCGCCGGCGGGCCGCTTCCATTGTACCGCGCCAGGCTTGCCGCGGGCGAGCTGGCCACCGACCCGTCGCAGGCCCTGGTGGCCGAGCGCCTGCAAGCGCTCTGGACCCGGCTCCGCGGCTACGAGGCGCAGCCGCCGGCCGAGCCTGGCTTCTTCGGACGCATGTTCGGCAAGCGGCGGGACGACATGCCCGAGGATTATCCGCACGGCCTCTACCTGGTCGGCGACGTGGGCCGCGGCAAGAGCATGCTGATGGACCTGTTCTTCGAGACGGCCGACGTGCCGCGCAAGCGCCGCATCCACTTCCACGAGTTCATGCAGGACGCGCACCGCCGCATCTACGCCTGGCGCCGCGCCCCGCACCGCCTGGCTGACCCGCACTCCGACGACCCGATCCCGCCGCTGGCCGACGCCATCGCCGCCGAGGCGTCCCTGCTGTGCTTCGACGAGTTCCAGGTGAACGACATCGCCGACGCCATGATCCTCGGCCGGCTGTTCAAGGCGCTGTTCGCCCGCGGCGTCGTGGTGGTCGCCACCAGCAACACCCGGCCGGACGACCTGTTCGCCGGGCAGCCCGGGCGCGACGCCTTCCTGCCGTTCATAGCACTTCTGAAGCAGCACTTGGACGTGCTGGCGATGGAGGGCAGCCGCGATTGGCGGCGGCAGCGGCTGCGCGGCATGCCGACCTGGCACGTGCCCGTGGACGACCGCGCCGACCGCGCGCTGGACGCGGCGTTCCATGAGCTGACCGGCGGCGCCAAGGCGCGGCCCGAGCGGCTGATGGTGATGGGCCGTGTCCTCGCCGTGCCGCTCGCGGCGCAAGGCGTCGCGCGGTTCGACTTCGATGCGCTCTGCGGGCAGCCGTTGGGCGCTGGGGACTACCTGGCGCTGGCGACGCACTACCAGGCGCTGGTGCTGGACGGCGTGCCCCGGCTGTCCCCGGACAACTACGACCTGGCCCGGCGCTTCATCGTGCTGGTCGATGCGCTGTACGACCACCGGGTCAAGCTGGTCGCCAGCGCCGAGGCGATGCCGGACCAGCTCTACCAGCGCGGGGAGGGTGCGCGCGCCTTCGAGCGCACCGCGTCCCGCCTGGAGGAGATGCAGAGCCGCGAGTACCTCGGGCTGCCGCACCTCACCTGAGCGGCCGCGCCTGCCCTACTGGAAGGACAGGTAGCGGAAGCTGACCATGACGATGCTGTTGTCCGTCCCGGAGCTGCCGTTGCCGCCGCGCGGGGCGACGCCGCCGAATATGTCGCGCCGGACATAGGCGTACTGCGCGCCGACCTGCGCCGTGCCGTAGCCGCCATGCAGGACGCGCCACCAGGCGCCCAGCGTGCCCTCGACCAGTCCCGACGTGTTGGCCGTGCACCCCGCCGTGCTGAGTTCCGTGGTGCACCCGGCGTTGGTGTAAAGCGGGCTGCCGTAGCCGTAAGCTTTCCCGGCTTCGGTGAAGCTGCGGCGGCTCGCCTGTTCCGTCCCGACGTAGCCGTACAGGTCAACGGTGGGGACCGGGTGGCCGACCGCCCCGACCAGCGCCGAAAGTTCCGGCAACGGCACGGGCGCGCCGGACTGGGACAGGGTCGAGTCTGGAAGCTGGCCCGACCCGTAGCGGCCGATGCCGTATCCCGCGAGGATGCTGCCGCGCAGCGACGCCTTGCCCCCCAGGATGGGGATGCTGGCCGCAAGGCCGCCGCCGCCGGCCAGCGCGATGTTGTTGCGCCCGTCGCCGGCGACGCTCACGCGGTCGTGCAGGAAGCGGGCGATGCCGAACGCCTCGAAGTGGCCGAAGCCGGGGTCGTAGGCCACCTTGGCGATGATGTCGGGCGCGATGTCGGTGCTGTAGTTGACGGTGGAGGCCAGGATGCCGGACCCGGGGTTCTGATAGTTGGCCGTGCCGCCGATCGTGCCGGCGCCGTTCGGGCCGACATAGACCATGTTCTGCGGCTGCTCCAGCGAAAGGCCGGCCCAGAGCTTGTGCTCCGCGAACTCCTTGACGATGCGGAGCTGCGGCTGGCGCGCCCAGTTGAAGCCCACGGCGTATTGCGCGTCGATGGTGAGCGGGATGTCCTCCTTGCGCGGCGTGATGCCGACCTGCTGCTGGGTCAGCAGGCTCCAGCTCTGGCCGCCGAGGATGTGGAGGCCGAGATCGGCGTTGTCGTAGGTGCCGTAGGCCTGGCGGAGCCGGAGGTTGTAGCTGTTCGACTCGTTCTGGTTGGCGGTGGGCGAGCCGCCCTGGAAGTCGGTCTCGAAGTAGGCGGCCAGCTTCTGAGTGGGCGAGATGTTGCCTTCGGCCAGCAGCGAGATGCGGCTCTGCCGGGCCGAGCCGCGGAACTCGTTCTCGTGGTTCAGCGCCGAGTTGGGGAACGGGATGCCCGTGTTGAAGTTGGAGGAGATGTCGGCCACCTCGTTGCGGGTCCTGAAGATGCCGGCAGCCTCGACGAAGCCGCCCAGCGTCACGGTGACGCCGCCGAGGCGGATCGTGCCGTTGGCCGTGGGGTTCGGCGTCGTCGAGGCGTTCTGCTGGCCGGTGGTTTCTCCGCCCCCGCCGCCTGGCGGTGCCGTCGCTGCAAATCCGGGCTGGGGGGCCGGCGCCGCGCCGGCGGCGGCCGGGCCGGGCGGCCCGGCGCGGCTGCCC
>CAXUIQ010000100.1:8595-10015 GCA_964250815.1 uncultured Acetobacteraceae bacterium | reverse complement strand
CGCTGCGGGCGACGGCGGTGAACCGGCTGGGGGCGCGGCTGGTGGGCATCGCCACGTCGCTGTCCGGCCGCATCGCCTTCGGGCTGGCCGGGCTGATCGGCGCGCTGTCCGGCGTCCTGATCGCGCCCCTGACCACCGTGTACTACGACAGCGGCTTCCTGGTGGGGCTGAAGGGCTTCGTCGCGGCGATCATCGGCGGGCTGGTCAGCTATCCCCTGGCAGCGCTGGCGGCGGTGCTGGTGGGCTGCGTCGAAAGCCTGTCCTCGTTCTACGCCAGCGCCTTCAAGGAGGTGATCGTATTCACGGGCATCATCCCGGTGCTGCTGTGGCGCTCGCTCCGCAGCCCCGTCGAGGAGGAATGAGCCGGTTCCTGCCCCTGGCGCTGCTGGCCGGGTGGCTGTGCGTGCCGTTCATCCCCGGCGTGCCGAACTTCTGGGTCACGCTGGCCAACTACGCGGGCCTGGCGGGCATCGTCGCCATCGGGCTGGTGGTGCTGACGGGGTACGGCGGCATGACCTCGTTCGGCCAGGCGACGTTCATGGGCTTCGGCGCCTACGCCTCGGCGCTGCTGACCACGCAGGCGCACTGGTCGCCCTGGCTGGCGCTGCCCGCGGCGCTGCTGGCAGCCGGGGTGGCGGCGCTGCTGATCGGGGCCGTCACGCTGCGGCTGTCGGGGCACTACCTGGCGCTGGGCACCATCGCCTGGTCAGTCAGCCTGTATTACGTGTTTGGCAACCTGGAGCTGTTCGGCCGCAACGACGGCATCAGCGGCATCCCGCCGCTGCGGCTGGGCAGCCTGGCGCTGACTGATAGCCGCGCTTACTTCGTCGTGGTCTGGCTGGCGGTGGCGCTGGCGCTGCTGCTGACCCGGCGGCTGCTCGACAGCCGCATGGGCCGGGCGATCCGGGCGCTGCGCGGCGGCGCGGCGGCGGCGGCCAGCTTCGGCGTTAACCTGCCGGCGACGCGGGTGCTGGCCTTCACCTATGCGGCGGTGCTGGCGGGCCTGGCGGGCTGGCTGTACGCCCATATGCAGCGCAGCGTGAACCCGACGCCGTTCGGGCTGAACGCCGGCATCGATTACTTGCTGATGGCCGTCGTCGGCGGCGCCGGATCGGTGTGGGGCGCGCTGCTGGGTGCCGGGCTGGTGACGGTGGCGAACGACCAGTTGCAGACCTGGCTGCCGCGCCTGCTGGGGCAGCAGGGCAACTACGAAACCATCGTGTTCGGCATCTTGCTGGTGCTGGTGCTGCAGACCGCGCCGGAGGGGCTGTGGCCGCACCTGCGCCGGCTGTTCGGCCCGGCCCGCAGTCGCGGTCCGGACGGCGCGGCACCCTTCGTGTCCGCCCGCATCCTGTCCACCCGCCTCGTGCCCGCCCACGGCGCCCCGATCCGTGCGGGCTAACACTTCGATGGCGAGCTT
>CAXUIQ010000100.1:0-8585 GCA_964250815.1 uncultured Acetobacteraceae bacterium | reverse complement strand
GTCCTGGCGGCAATCGGCCTGCGGAAAACCTTCGGCGGGCTGGTCGCCGTCAACGACGTCGCGCTGCACCTGGACGCCGGCGAGATCCTCGGGCTGATCGGCCCCAACGGCGCCGGCAAGAGCACCACGTTCAACCTGCTGACCGGCGTCGCCCATCCGACCGCCGGGCAGGTCCGCTTCATGGGCCAGGACGTGTCCGGCAGCACGCCACCGCAGATCGCAGCGCTCGGCATCGCCCGCAGCTTCCAGCACGTGAAGCTGGTGCCCGGCATGTCCGTGCTGGAGAACGTGGCGCTCGGCGCGCATGGGCGCGGGACCGCCGGCCCCATGGCCGCGCTGCTGCGCCTGGACCGGGCAGAGGAAGCCCGGCTGTTCGCCGAGGCGCGGCGGCAGATCGCCCGGGTGGGGCTGGACGGCCACGCCGACAAGCCCGCCGACAGCCTGGCGCTCGGCCAGCAGCGCCTGGTGGAGATCGCCCGCGCCCTGTGCCTCGACCCCATCCTGCTGCTGCTGGACGAGCCGGCGGCCGGGCTGCGCCATGCCGAGAAGGCCGGCCTCGCCGCCCTGCTGCGCCGCCTGCGCGGGGACGGCGTGACCGTGCTGCTGGTCGAGCACGACATGGAGTTCGTGATGCGGCTGTGCGACCGCCTGGTGGTCATGGAGTTCGGCGCCAAGCTCGCCGAGGGCGATCCCGCCGCCATCCGCGCCAACCCGGCGGTCGTCGAGGCCTACCTGGGCGCCGCCGCTTGAGCGTCTTGGAAGTCGAGGATCTCCACGTCAGCTACGGCGGCATCGGCGCGGTGCATGGCGTGTCGCTGACCGTGGCGCCCGGCCAGATCGTCACGGTGATCGGCCCGAACGGCGCGGGCAAGACGACGCTGCTGAACGCGGTGATGGGCGTGCATCCCGGGCGCGGCGGCGTGCGGTTCGGCGGCCAGGATCTCGGCCGGCTCGGCGTCGTGGACCGGGTGCGCGCCGGCGTGGGCTTGGTGCCGGAAAAGCGCGAGCTGTTTTCAACCTTGTCGGTGGAGGACAACCTGCGCCTGGGCGGCTTCCGGCGCCGCTGGGCCGGGCGCGCATCGGCCCGGCGCGACTTGGACGAGGTGTATGCGCTGTTCCCCCGCCTCCTGGAGCGCCGTCGCCAGCACGCGGGCACGCTGAGCGGCGGGGAGCGGCAGATGCTCGCCATGGGCCGCGCCCTGATGGCCCGGCCCGACCTGCTGATGCTGGACGAGCCGAGCCTGGGCTTGGCACCGCTGATCGTGCGGGAGGTGTTCCGCATCATCGCCGGGTTGCGCGCCCGAGGCTGCGCCATCCTGCTGGTCGAGCAGAACGCCCGCGCCGCCTTGCGGGTCGCCGACCATGGCTATGTGCTGGAAACCGGGCGCGTGGCGCTGAGCGGGCCGAGCGCCGAGCTGGCCGGGGACGCGCGGGTGATCGGAACCTATCTGGGCGCCGGGCCGGCATGAGGCGGAACCGGCCATCGTTGCGCGACGTTGCCCTATGTCATTCGTTCGAACAACAAAGGCAGTTTCCATGCGCAAGCTTCTTCTCGCCCTCGCCGTGCTAGGCCCCGCCACTTTGCCGGCACACGCGGCACCGGTCCTGCGGACCGCGGTCGCCGTACCCGGACAAGCGGTCGTGCAGACGGTGCAATACGACCGCCGCGAGTATCTCCGGCGCCAGGAAATCCGGCGGCGCGAGGTGGCCCGGCGCGCACGGCTCCGACGCCGGCACCACTACGCCCGTCCGTGACAGGGGCGCGCGGACAGGCCCGGGCGGCTGGCGTCAGCCGCCGTCGTCTGGGTCGGCGTGCAGTTGCAACCCGACGTGGTTGCGGTCCATGCCCTGCATGATCGCGTCCACGTCTCGTTGCACTGCCGTGCGCGGCCGCAGCGGCGCCTGCGAGGACCGGCGCGGGTCCGATGGCACCATGGGGCCGGCGAGCAGCACGCAGGCGTCCTTGTCGCCGGCTTCGCAGTCCTGTTGCAACCGGCCCAGGAACCCCGGACGCTGCGGTGCACACCCGGCCAACACGCCCAGCACCGCCCAGCCTGCGACCCAGGGCACCTTCATGGCAGGACGGCGGCCACGGCTGCGGCCACGAACGGCACGTCGCGGGGACACAACCCCGGGCCGCAACAGACAGGCAGCATCAGCGTCCGAGAGTGTGCATCGGTCATGGCTGCCATGATAAAACAACTGGCCACATGAGGGAACCACCCGGGCACTACGGAAGCCGGCGTTCGGCAAGCCGCTGCTCGACCACTTGCCGCCACGGCGCGTCCGGCGGCGCGGCGGCCAAGGCCCGGCGGTACAAGGATGCCGTGGAGTCGCTGATCCCGCCCTCGGCCCGGGTGGCGGCCTCCGCGGCGCGGGCGGCGAGCACTGGGTCGAAGCGTACCTGGAGCGCCGCGCGCAGCGCCGCCGCGGCGTCGGCGTCGTTGCCTCGGCTCTCCTCGATGTTGCCCAGCAACAAGAAGCCTTGACGGGCCTGCTCGCTGTGCGGGTCCATGGCGGCCAGCCGCTCGCGTAGCTGAGCGATCAGCACGTCTTCCTCGGCGGAGTGCGCTTCCTGGCTCGATGCGCCCGGCAAGCCCGGCGAGCCGCCGACGACGTAAAGCCCGAGCGCCAGGACGGGCACCAGCGCGAGCGCCGCAACCACGGGCACACGGGACCCGGGCCGCGCCGCGTCCTCCTCCGCCTCCGCGGCGTGCAGCAGGCGGCGCTGCACCTCCAGCTTGGCGGTCGCGTGCTCGGTTGGCAGGATGCGCCCTTCCGCGAGGTCGCGGTCCAGCTCGGCGAGTTGGTCGCGGTGCAGGGCGAGGGCCGGGTCGCGTCCGCCGCGGGCGGCCGTACGGCGGCGCAGCACCGTGGCCAGCGGCGCCAGGGCGGCAGCCGCCAGGACGAGGATGGCCGCCCAGATCATGGACGCGAAGCGTTGGGCGGCGAAAGGTCGGCCAGGCGCGAGCGTTCCGCCTCCGTCAAGGGCGCCGGCACGGCGGGAGCGCGACGCCGGGCCATCAATGCGAAGCCGAGGCCAACCCCCACCGCCAGCACCGGCGACGCCCACAGCAGGGCCGTGGCGGCATTGACCGGCGGGCGCAGGCGCACGAAGTCGCCGTAGCGCGCGACGACCCATTCGGTCGCCTGCTGGTCCGCGTCCCCGGCGGCGATGCGGGCACGGACGATGCGGCGCAGGTCGCGCGCCAGGTCGGCGTTGCTGTCCTCAATGCTTTCGTTCTGGCAAACGAGGCAGCGGAGCTGCCGGCCGACGTTCTCCGCCCGGGCTTCCTGCGCCGGGTCGGGCAGCATCTCCGCCGGGTCGCTGATGGCATGGGCGCCGCCGCTCCACAGCAGCGCCAGGAGGAGGACAAGGGCCTTCATGCCATGGCCCGCAGCAGCGGCTGCAATTGCTCGGACACCACGGCGGGGGTCAATGGACCCGCCATGCGCCAACGCACGATGCCCTGGGGATCGATCAGGTAGCTTTCCGGCACGCCATACACGCCCCAGTCGATGGCGACCTGGCCGGGCGCGTCCCGCGCGATGCGGGCATAGGGGTTGCCGTGCCGGGCGACGAAGCCGGACGCGGCGGCAACCGTGTCCTTGTAGGCGATGCCCCAGATCGGCACGCCGGCGCGGGACAGCGCCATCAACTCCGGGTGCTCGATCACGCAGGGCACGCACCAGCTTGCGAAGAAGTTGACCAGCATCGGGCGGCGAAGGGCCAAGATGTCGGCGCTGCCGAAGCCCTGGCCCGGCTCCTGCGCCGGCAGGGCGAACTCCGGCATGGGGCGGCCAATGAGCTGGCTCGGCACGTCGTGCGGGTCGAACCGGTTGGCCTTCATGCGGCCCAGCACCGTCCAGAACCCGGCGCCGGCCAGCGCCGCGGCGGCGAACGGCGTCAGCAGCAGGGCTTGGCGGCGGTTCACGCGACTGCCGACCCGGGGGACCCAGGCCGCACGGCTGCCCGGGCCGGCGCGCCGACCCGCGTGCGGCGGTCCAGCAGCGACAGGCCGCCGCCGATCGCCATGATCAGCGCGCCGAACCAAATCCAGGGCGCCAGCGGGTTGTAGTTGAGGCGCATGATGGCCGCGTCGTCCCGCTCCTCGCCCAGCACCACGTAGAGGTCGGCCATCCCGTTGGTGCGGATCGCCGCCTCCGTCGTCGTCATGCGCTGCACCGGGAAGGTGCGGCGGGACGGCTGCATGGTGGCGATCAAGCGCCCGTTGCGCTCCAGCCGCATGGTCGCCACGCGCTCCGCGTAGTTCGGCCCGGCTTGGTCGCGCAGCCCTTCGAGGGTCCAACTGTAGCCTGCCGACTGCACGGTGTCGCCGGGGTGCATCAGCACGACCTGCTGGGTCGCGAGCGACATGCCGGCGATGCCAGCGACCAGCACGCCCATGCCGGCATGGCCCAGCGCCGCGCCGAACATCGACAGCCGCAGCCCGCGCAGGCGCGCCATGCTGTCCGCCACCGGCACCCGGAACAGCCGGATACGCTCGACCACCTCGGCAAAGGACCCCAGGACCAGCCAAGCCGCGCCGCCGAACGCCAGGGCCGGCAGCCCGCGCGCCGGGCCAAGCGCCGCGATGATCCCTACGGCCAGCGCCGCAAGCGCCGCCCACCAGAGGCGCAGCAGCGCCGGCGCCAGTTGCGCGCGCTTCCACGCCATGGTCGGGGCTACGACCATCGCCGCGAACACCGGCAGGCACAGCGGCAGCACGGTTGCGTTGAAAAACGGCGCGCCCACGGAAATCTTGGTGCCGAGCACGAAGTCGGCGAACAGCGGGTACATGGTCCCGGTGATCACCACGGCGGCCATGCTGCACAGCAGGACGTTGTTCAGCACCAAGGCGCCTTCCCGGCTCAGCGGCGCGAACAGCCCACCCGGCGCCAGCGCCGGAGCGCGAAAGGCGAACAGCAGCAAGGAGCCGCCGATCACGATGGCGAGGAGGCCCAGGATGAACACGCCGCGCGTCGGATCGTTGGCGAAGGAATGCACCGAATTGAGGATGCCCGACCGCACCAGGAAGGTGCCGGACAGGCTGAGCGAAAAGGTGCCGATGGCGAGCAGCACCGTCCAGACCTTCAAGGCTTCCCGCTTCTCCACCACGATGGCCGAGTGCAGCAGCGCGGTGCCGGTGAGCCAGGGCAGGAGCGAAGCGTTCTCCACGGGGTCCCAGAACCAGAAGCCGCCCCAGCCCAGCACGTAGTAGGCCCACCAGGAGCCGAGCGCGATGCCCATGGTCAGCAGGCACCAGCTCGCCAGCGTCCACGGCCGCACCCAGCGCCCCCAGGCGGCGTCGATGCGGCCTTCCAGCAGCGCCGCGACGGCAAAGGCGAAGGGCACGGCGAAGCCGACATAGCCGGAGTAGAGGATCGGCGGGTGGAAGGCGAGGCCGGGGTCCTGCAGCAGCGGGTTCATGTCCCGCCCGTCGAACGGCGGCGGCCAGAGCCGGGCAAAGGGGTTGCTGGCCAGCAGCGCGAACAGCAGGAACCCGGCGGAACTGCCGCCCAGGACGCCGATCACCCGCGCCCGCAGCGCCGACGGCAGGCCGCGCCCGAACGCCGCCACCGCGCCGCCGCACAGCGCCAGGATCAGGCCCCAGAGCAGGATCGACCCCTCGTGGTTGCCCCAGGCGCCGGTGATCTTATAAAGCAGCGGCTTCAGCGTGTGGCTGTTCTCCGCGACGTTCAGCACGGTGAAGTCGTCGGCGACGCTGGCCCACACCAAGGCACCGAAGGAGGTTGCGAGCGCCAGCAACTGCCCGACTGCAAGCGCCGGGGCCGCGGCCATCAGCCGGGCGTCGTTGCGGTGCGCCCCCCAGATCGGCAGGACTGTCTGCGCCAAGGCGAGCGCGCAGGCCAAGGCAAGCGCGAAGTGGCCGAGTTCGGGGATCATGGCGCTATCCGCCCGCCTTCTGCGGGGCCAGGGTGTTCCAGGTCGCCGCGGGCGGCGGCGGCCCTTGCTCGGGCCGCCATTGGCCGGTGCGCTTCAGCGCGTCCGCCACGTCCTTGGGCATGTAGGTCTCGTCGTGCTTGGCCAGCACCTCCAGCGCGTGGAAGCTGCCGTCGGGTTGCAGGGTGCCGAGCGTCACCGCGCCCTGCCCTTCGCGGAACAGGTCGGGGAGGATGCCGGAATAGGACACGTCCACGGCGGCGCGGCCGTCGGTGATGCGGAACCGCGCGGTGGGCTGGCCGCGCTCCTGCCCGCGGTGGACGCTGCCGGCCTCGACCAGGCCGCCCAGGCGCAGGGTGCGGCCCGGGCCGGCCACGTGCGCCGAAAGGTCGGACGGCGCCACGAAGAACACGATGTTGTCGCTGAACGCCGCAAGCCCCAGCGCCGTCGCCGAGCCGACGCCCAGGCCGCAGGCGAGCACGATCCAGAGCCTGCGCCGCTTGCGGGTCATGCCGCGCCCTCCATGCTGGCGCTCCGGGGGTCAATCTGCGCCAGCCGCCGCCGGGCTTGGGCCCGGCGCCGCCATGCGCCGGCCGCGCACAGCACGGGCCCGGCCAGCCCCAGCCCGAACGACGCCGCGATGTAGGGCAAGTGCGTCATGCGGAAGCTCCATGCCGCTCGGCACCCGCCAGCAGCAGCCCGCGGATGCGGCGCTCCATCACTGCCGCGCGCAGCCGCGCCACGACGATGGCCGCGAACGTGAAGGTGAAGCCGATTGCGCAGACCAGCAGCGGCCAAAGCATCGCCACCGCCATGGTCGGCGCCCCGGTGAGCGTGATGGTCGCCGGCTGGTGCAAGGTGTTCCACCAATCGACGCTGAACTTGATGACCGGCAGGTTGACCACGCCGACCAAAGCAAGGATCGCCCCGGCCCGGTACCCGCGGTTCGGGTCGTCGAACGCCCGCACCAGCGCGATGTGGCCGACATACAGGAAGAACAGCACGAGCACGCTGGTCAGCCGGGCGTCCCACACCCACCACGCACCCCACATCGGCTTGCCCCACAGGCTGCCGGTTGCGAGGCAAAGCGCGGTGAACCCGGCGCCCACGGGGCCGATCTCCACCGCCGCCAGATCCGCCAGCGGGTGACGCCAGACCAGGGACGCGAGCGAGCACAGCGCCAGGCTGAGATACCCGGCCGACGCCAGCCAGGCCGCGGGGACATGCACGTACATGATCCGCACCGCATCGCCCTGCTGCCAGTCCGCCGGCGCCAGGAACAGGCCCCAGGCCAGGCCGCCCAAGGTCAGGAGCAGCGCCGCCGCCGACAGCCACGGCTGCGCCCGCCCAGCCACGCGCAGGAAACGGCCGGGATTGGCGAAACGGTGTAGGCTGCGCGCCGGGCGCGCGGGATATGCTGTGGCGTCCACCCCTCGAAGATAGCATGAGTTTGCACTTGTTGAAGGCATCCGTTGATCGGCTACTGTGCGCCCCATGCACAAGGGGGTGACCCCTGCGCGCCGCACAAGGGGGTGACATGCTGTTCGCCATCATCTGCACCGACCGGCCCGCGAGCCTCGACATCCGCCTCGCGACGCGGGCGGCGCACATCGCCTACCTCACCACCTACGCCGACCGCGTGGTGCAGGGCGGCCCGCTGCTGGACACGGACGGGCGGCCCTGCGGCAGCCTGCTCCTGGTGGATGTCGCCGACCGCGCCGCGGCGGAGGGCTTCGCCGCCGGCGACCCCTACGGCCGCGCCGGCCTGTTCGAGAGCACCATCATCCGGCCCTTCCGCACCGTGTTCAAGGACGGGGAGCAGGTGGAATAGTGGCCTACTGGCTGGTGAAGTCGGAGCCGGACGTGTTCGGATGGGAGCATCAGGCGGCGCGCGGCACCGAACCCTGGACCGGCGTGCGCAACCACGCCGCCAAGCTCAACCTGCTGGCCATGCGGCTCGGCGACCGGGCGTTCTTCTACCATTCCAACACCGGCCGGGCCGTGGTGGGCGTGGTCGAGGTGGCGCGGGAAGCCTACCCGGACCCGACGGCGGAAAGCGGCGCCTGGGTCTGCGTCGATATGCGCGCGGTGGCGCCGATGCCCCGTCCGGTGACGCTTTCGGAGATCAAGGCGCACCCGGCGCTGGCCGACATGCCGCTGCTCCGCTTGTCCCGCCTGTCCGTCAGCCCGGTGTCCGACGCGCATTGGCGGCAGGTGATGAGCCTAGCCGGTGCGCCAGCGTGACCGACCGGACCCTGTGCCGCCTGGAGGACATCCCCGATGGCGCGTCGCGCGGCTTCGGCCCGGCGCGCGGCGGCTTCACCGGGCTGTTCGCGGTGCGGCGCGGCGGCGCGGTGTTCGTGTACGTGAACGCCTGCCCGCATGTCGGCGCGGCGCTGGACCGGGCGCCCCACCGGTTCTTGAGCGCGGACGGGGCGCGCATCGCCTGCGGGGCGCACGGCGCGCGGTTCGAGGTCGAAAGCGGGGTCTGCGTGGCAGGCCCCTGCCTCGGCGACCGGCTGGAAGCGGTGCCGGTGCGGATAGTTGACGGCGCGGTACTGGTGCCGGCCGACGCCGGGCTGTAGCTTCCGGGTCCAACAGCAATCAACGGCGAGGGAACGCACCGTGTCCGACCGAACCTACCCCGTCCTGCCCGAGATCGCGGCCCACGCCCACGTGA